>NZ_JBHVCP010000056.1:0-49988 GCF_042803315.1 Streptomyces sp. NPDC057424 | reverse complement strand
CCCCTCGTCCGGGGTGGGCGGCGGCCTTTCGTCAGTGGGGCCGGCGAACCGTCAGAGCTCCGAGCCGGCCTTCCAGTCGGCCCAGCTCATGTTCCAGCCGTTGAGGCCGTTGTCCGGCGCGATCGTCTTGTCGCCGGTGTTCTCGACGACCACGACGTCACCGATCATCGAGTTGTTGTAGAACCACGCGCCCGGCGTGTTGGGGTTGTCGGCACCCTTGGCGTCCTGCAGACCGACGCAGCCGTGGCTGGTGTTCACGCTGCCGAAGATGGACTTCGCGCCCCAGTAGTTGCCGTGGATGAACGTGCCGGAGCTGGAGAGGCGGATGGCGTGCGGCACGTCCTTGATGTCGTACTCGCCCTTGCCGTCGTCGTCCGTGAAGCCCACGGTCGCGCCGTTCATGCGCGTCTCCTTGAACTTCTCGGACATCACCATGATGCCCTCGTAGGTCTTGTTCTCGGGCGAGCCGGCGGAGATCGGGATCGTGCGGACGACCTTGCCGTCCTGCGTGATCTTCATCTGCTTGGTCTTCGCGTCGACGTACGAGACCTGGTTGCGGCCGATCTTGAAGGTGACCGTCTTCTGCTGGACGCCGAAGACGCCCTTGGCTCCCTCGACGCCGTCGAGCGCGAGCTTCATCGTGACGGTGGAGCCTTCCTTCCAGTAGTCCTCGGGCCGGCAGTCCATGCGGTTGGCGTTGAACCAGTGGCAGGCGACCTCCTGGCCGCCGGTCGTGCTGACCTTGATGCCCTTCTGGACCGCGGCCTTGTTGGTGATCGCCTTGTCGAAGTTGATCGAGACCGGCATGCCGACACCGACGGTGGTGCCGTCGTCCGGGGTGAAGTTGCCGATGAAGCTGTTGGCCGGGGAGACCGTGGTGAACGAGGCGTTCTCGTGGGCGACGCGACCGTCGGAGTCCTTCGCCTCGGCCGACAGCTTGTAGGTGGTGGACCGCTCCAGCTGGGCGGTGGGTTTCCAGCTGGTCTTGTCGGCGGATATCTGGCCGCTGACCTCCGTGCCCTCCGATGTCGTCATCTTCACGTCGGTGAGCGTGCCCTTGCTCACGGTGACGGCTGCGGAGTTGTTGATGGAGGCGTTGTCCGAGCCGTCCCCGGGCGTGATCTTGATCTGGGCCTCGGAGGTCTTCTTCGCCGCGGCCTCGTCGACCTTCGACTGGGAGCTGTCGCCGCCGTCGCTCCCGGAGGCGCTGTCGTCGCCTCCGGAACACGCGGAGAGCACCAGCACTCCGCCGAGCAGTGCGGACGCGACCGTCAGGCCCTTGCGCCGCTTACCGACCGTCATCACACGCTTCTCCATCGTTGCGTTCTTCCCCAAAACCCCGAGCGTCCCCGTCAAAGCTGAGTGCCCCCGTCGGGACCCGTAAGTCCTCGTCCGGAACTTTCAACGCTACGACCGGTTCGCCCGGTTCCCCAGGTCGCGCAGGTGTGGGGATCACCACGTCCGTGACGGACGGTCCGGTCGATACGGGTGCGGCCGGTGCGCCGCTTGAGACGCGAAAACCCCGGGCGGCGGTTGCCGCCCGGGGTCACGAATTCCGAGGAGCTCAGCCGTCGCTGTCGTCGCCATCATCCTCGTCGAGGTCCCAGTCCGGCGAATCGGGGTCGTAGTCGATCCGCTCGCTGCTCCAGGACGCCTGCTGGAGTTCCACCCCCGGCACCTGGCTGACCAGGTCGAACGGATCAACGAGGTACGCGAGGGCCTCCGCGGTGTCTTCCGTCACGGCGCCCTCGGCGTGGGCCCGTTCCGCCGCCGGCATCTCCGCCTCGCCGGCGATGCGGCTCAGTGCGGACTTGGTGACCGCGTCCGCGTCGCCGACCTCGAGGACGAGTTCCACCCGAAGCCGTACAAAACGTGATGTCTCTGGAGTGCTCATGGCGGGAGCGTACGTCCAGGTCCTCCCGTGACTTTCCCGTGACCCGCGACTTTCACTAACATCGCCCCACACGGCCAATTCGCCAGCGCCACAAGGGGATCGATATTCCGTGTCATCCGCTCGCCGTCCGTTGCTGACCGCCACCGCCGCGGCGTCCCTGCTGGGCGCCCTGTGGTTCGTTCCGTCCGCGAACGCGTCCTCGGACTCGCCGGTGAGAGACGCGGTCTCGACGAGTCCGTCGCCGCAGGTCACGGAGCAGGCGCGGATCGCGGCCACGACCGCGGACGCCTCCGTCACCGGCCCCCGTCTCGCCGACACCGGCAGCTTCGACAGCACGCCGTACGTGCTCGGCGGGACCTTCTGCCTCGCGCTGGGCGCCGGGTTCGTCGTGTACTCGGTGCGCCGGGAACGCCTCGGCTTCTGACGGCGGTTGACGCGGGGCCCCGCGGGACGGCAGGGCCCCTCCCGCCCTACCGGAGCGGTCCGGTGACCTTCTCGACCGCGGCCAGCAGCCGCCCGTCGCGCACGAACGCGTCCGCCGCGGCGAGGTCGGGCGCGAGGAACCGGTCCGGCCCGGGCCCCCGGACCCCCGCCTCCCGAACGGCGTCAATGACCGCCCGCGACGCGGGCGCCGGGGTCAGTCCCTCCCGCAACTCCACGGCGCGTGTGGCAGCGTAGAGCTCGATGGCGATCACGCGCGTGAGGTTGTCGACGGCCGTGCGCAGCTTGCGCGCCGCCGACCAGCCCATCGAGACGTGGTCCTCCTGCATGGCGGAGGACGGGATCGAGTCGGCCGACGCCGGTACGGCGAGCCGCTTCAGCTCGCTCACCAGCGCGGCCTGCGTGTACTGAGCGATCATCAGGCCCGAGTCCACACCGGCGTCGTCGGCGAGGAACGGCGGCAGGCCGTGGCTGCGGTTCTTGTCGAGCAGCCGGTCGGTGCGCCGCTCGGCGATGGAGCCGAGGTCGGCGGCGGCGATGGCGAGGAAGTCCAGGACGTAGGCGACGGGCGCCCCGTGGAAGTTGCCGTTGGACTCGACCCGGCCGTCGGGCAGGACGACGGGGTTGTCCACGGCCGCGGCCAGCTCGCGGTCGGCGACCAGCCGGGCGTGGGCCATGGTGTCGCGCCCGGCACCGGCGACCTGCGGGGCGCAGCGCACCGAGTAGGCGTCCTGGACGCGCGGGGCGTCGTCCTGGTGGTGCCCGGTCAGGCCCGACCCGTTCAGCACGGCCAGCATGTTGGCGGCGCTGGCGGCCTGTCCCGGGTGCGGCCGGATGGCGTGCAGTTCGGGGGCGAGGACCTTGTCGGTGCCGAGCAGGGCCTCCAGCGACAGGGCGGCGGTGACGTCGGCGGACCGGTAGAGCCTGTCCAGGTCGGCCAGGGCCATCACCAGCATGCCGAGCATGCCGTCGGTGCCGTTGAGGAGGGCGAGGCCCTCCTTCTCGCGCAGTTCGACGGGCTGGATACCGTGCGCGGCGAGGAGTTCGGCGGCCGGGCGTACGGCACCGTCGGGGCCCTCGGCGTCGCCCTCGCCCATGAGCGCGAGCGCGCAGTGGGACAGCGGGGCGAGGTCGCCGGAGCAGCCGAGGGAGCCGTACTCGTGCACGACCGGGGTGATCCCGGCGTTGAGCAGGTCGGCCATGGTCTGCGCGACCTCGGGCCGTACGCCGGTGCGCCCGGAGCAGACGGTCTTCAGCCGCAGGAACATCAGGGCGCGGACGACCTCCCGCTCCACCCGCGGCCCCATGCCGGCGGCGTGCGAGCGGACGATGTTGCGCTGCAGCTGTGCGCGCAGCTCCGGGCTGATGTGCCGGGTCGCCAGAGCGCCGAAGCCGGTGCTCACGCCGTACACGGGGTCCGGCTTGGCCGCCAGTGCGTCCACGATCTCGCGGGCCGCGGCGAGGGCGGCCGCGGCCTCCTCGGAGAGCTCGACGCGGGCGCCGCCGCGCGCCACGGCGAGCACGTCGGACGCGGTCGCCCCGGAAGTCCCCACCACCACAGTGTGCATATTCATATTCAGGAGCGTACGCAGTGAATTCGATGATGTCACCACTGGGGGTGGCGTTCACCCCTTACCGACGAGGTCACACCGCACCGAACAGGTCACACCGCCCGGGCCGGGGTCAGGGCGTGTGCCGGCCCCGGAACCGCCGGCGCTCACCGCCCGTGTCCCGGGACGGCTCGTCCGCGAGCCGCACGACGGGATCGTCGGGCCCGGCCCGCCCCGCCACCACCGGCCTGCCGGCCCGCTCCGCCTTGGCCCGGTACTGGGCGGCGTCGGCGAGCCGGAACAGCCGCCGGGCCGAGCGCACGGGCCCGATCGGGTCCTCGGTGGACGCGACCCCGCAGGCCACCCCGTCCCCGAGCTCCAACTCGGCTGCCCTGCGGCACAGTTCGCCGGCCGCCTTCACCACCTGGTCGGCGGGCGGCCCGACTGCGAGCAGGCAGAACTCGTCCCCGCCGAGCCGCGCGGCCAGCGCCCCCGGCAGCATGGCCCCGCACAGCGACAGCACCGAACCGAACCGCTCCAGGAGCCGGTCGCCGGCGGCATGCCCATGGGTGTCGTTGACCCGCTTGAGCCCGTTCAGATCGCAGACGACGAGACTGACGACGGCGTCGTCCCGGCGATGCCGCTCGATCGCCTGCTCCAGGCGCACGTCCACGGCGCGGCGGTTGGCGAGTCCGGTGAGGGAGTCGGTGAAGGCCAGCCGCCGGACCTCCTCCAGTCGCTCGGTCTGGGCGATGCCGGCGGCCACGACGGAGGCCAGGACCGTGGCAAAGTCGGCGTCACCCCGCCCGAAGACGGCCTCACCGGCCGGGCGGGCGACGTACAGCTCGCCCCAGGCCCGGCCGTGCAGCACGATGGGCGCGACCACGCAGCAGCCGCGGCCCCGGCGGCGCAGGGCGGCGACGCGCTGATGGCAGTACCCGGGCTGCCGCCCGGCGGCGGGCCCCTCGGCGGTCTCCACCCACGCGTCGGGCTCCCCGCCACCGGCCCACTGCTCGTGCAGGAACTCGGTGATCTCCGCGAACTGGTGCACGGGGTAGGCCTCGTCCTCCGGGAACTCCTCCTCCCCCTCTGCCAGCTCACCGACGTTCACCAGGACCCTCAGCCGCCCGAGCTCCCGCTCCCACACCGACAGCGCGGCGAAACTCCCGCCCAGCGCCCGGCACGCCCCGGAGGCCGCGGCACGCCACGCCTCACGCGATCCGTGCGCGGCCGCCATCCCCTGAGCCAACGCGACGACGGCAGCCAGCCGTCTGTCCTCACCCATCACTCCAGGCTAGGGGAGTTTCCAGCCAGACTGACCTGTTTACGACGCGAACGGGGTCGACTCGTTCGGCCCGGCCCCGCTCAAGCGCCTACTCCCCCGGCCACTGCGGCTTGCGCCGCTCGTTGAACGCCGCGACACCCTCCGCCCGGTCCCCCGAGAACGCCGTGGCCCGCCACGCCGCGTCCTCGACCTCGAGCCCCGCCCGCAGATCCAGCCCCTGCCCGAGCCGCAACGCGCGCTTGGCCGCCCGCAGGCCCACCGGCGAGTTCCCGGCGATCCGGGCCGCCAGAGCCAGCGCCTCCTCCCGGTCCCGCCCCTCCTCCACCAGATGGTCGACGAGCCCCAGCCCGCCCGCCTCCACGGCCTCCACCCGCCGGGCGGAGAAGATCAGCTCGGCCGCCCGGGCCGCCCCGATCCGCCGCGGCAGCAACTGCGTGCCCCCACCTCCGGGGATCACCCCGACCGACACCTCCGGCAGCCCCACGACCGCCGTCCGGTCCGCCACGATCACGTCGCACGCCAGCGCCAGCTCGAACCCGCCCCCGAGCGCGAACCCGTGCACCGCCGCCACCGTCGGCACCGGCAGCTCCAGCACCCCGGTGTACGCCCCCCGCGTCACCGGCCGCTGCCGCAGCAGATCCGCGTCGCTGAACGAGTTCCGCTCCTTCAGATCGGCGCCGACGCAGAACGCGCGCTCATGCGTCGAGGTCAGCACGACCGCCCGGACGTCCCGGTCCTCTCCGAGCGCCGCACACGCCCCGGCGATGGACCGCGCCATCTCCGTCGACACCGCGTTCATGGCCTTGGGCCGGTCGAGGACGAGCTCCGCGACGTGCCCCTGCTCATGCCGCCGCACCAGCACGAACTCCCCGAACCGTTCCTCACTCATGACACCCTCCGGTTAACGCGGGTTAACAAGGTCGACGCTCAGATCATCGCAGCCGCACCCCACCCGCGGAAAGGCGGACGCGTCCGACTCCCCCACCACCCCCGCCCACCCGTTCGAGTGACAACACCCCAACTCCGACCCAACCGCCCATGGGAGCGCATAGCGTGCGTCCCCCACGGCGCACAGGGGGCGCGGGTGCATCGGGGAGGGACCGTGATGACGACGAGCACGAGGACGGAACCGCAACGGGACCCCGGGACCGCCCCGGCAGCCCGCCGACGGGAGCCGCCCGCGCCCCACGAGCCGGCCCCGGCCGAAACCGGCCTCTTCGCCGCCCGCGTCCGGGGCCGCCACCGCAAGCCCCGCCCCCGCAAGGTCCTGCTCACCGCCGGGGGCCTCGCTCTCGCCGCGGGCGCCCTGAGCCTCCTGCGCCTGACCTCCGGCCCGGGCACCGACGCGGGCACCGTCGAGGCCGGGCCCCGCCCCGATCCGGTCACCAGCGCCCCGGACGACGCCGCCGGCACCGTCGCGACCTTCCCGGACGCCCCCGACGCGAGCCCGTCGTCGCCCACGGCCCTGGGCGGCCCGACCCCGTCGCCGGTCACCAAGGGCGCACGGCCGTCCCCGTCCGCCACGACCAGGACCCCAGTGACCTCCACGAGCGCCGGCCCCGCGTCCACGGCCATCCCCGACACGCCGAACAGCCCCGCCCCGGCCCCGGCGCCGGCGGCTTCGAGGGGCCGCGACGCCCCGAGACCGGCTCCGGCCCCGACCGCTCCTCCGAGCCGGACCGCACCTGCCCCGGCATCCACACCCGAGGAGCCGGAGGAGCCGCACGATCCGGGCCTGTGCGTGCCGGTGATCGGCTTGTGCGTGGACTCGCCGGCCGGCCGCCGCTGACAGCCCGCCGGCGACCGGCCATGGCACGCGGGCCCGCAGACGACCGGCTACTGCGGCCCGTCCCGCCGCGTGAGCAGCCACGGCTCCACGACGCCCAGGCCACGCACCGGCCGCTGCCACATCGGCTGCAGCCCGAACCGGTACACCGGGGGTTCCTCGCCCTCCTTCTCCGCCGCAGCGGCCTCCTCGGCCGCCTCCGCCTCCGAGGCCGGGGCGTCCTGCGTACGGATCAGTTCCTCGGCGAAGGCGGTGTCGACGAGGACGGCGTCCTTCGGAGCTATCGAGGTGAGCCGGGAGGCCAGGTTCACGGTCGTACCGAACACATCACCCATACGGGTGGTCACGGTGCCGAACGCCATGCCGACACGCAGCTCCGGCATCGTCTCGTCGTGCGCCATGGTCTCGATCAGCCGCAGGGCGATCTCGGCGGCCGTGCCCGCGTCGTCGGCGGCGTAGAGCACCTCGTCGCCGAGGGTCTTGATGAGCCGTCCGCCGTTCGCGGCCACCAGGTCGGCCGCCGTGGTCTCGAAGGCCTCGACCAGCTCGCCGAGCTCCTCCTCCTCCATGCGGCGGGTCAGCCGCGTGAACCCGACCAGGTCGGCGAAGCCGACGGCCAGCCGCCGGTCGACCATCTCCTCGTCGTCGGCCGCCTGCACGACCCGTCCGGCCGAGGCGGCGAGCTGCCGGCGCCAGACGTAGACCAGGAACTCCTCCAGCTCGGGCAGGAGCAGCTCGACGATCGGGTACGTCACCTCGGTGCGCGTCATGCCCGGCTCGGGCGGCTCGGTCAGCCCCTCCAGGAAGGAATCGATCTGCCACTCGGCGAGCCGCGCGGTGGTCTGCCCCGTGGACCGGGCCACCTGCACGGCCATCGCCTCGCTCAGCAGCCCCGCCTCGACGAGACCGGCGAGGCGCCGCAGCGCGAGCACGTCGGCCTCCGTGAGGGCCTTGGCCTGGCCGATGTCGGCGAAGCCCATGGCCCGCCAGAAGCGGGAGGCCAGTTCCATGGAGACCCCGGCACTGCGGGCCGCCTGAAACGGGGTGTAGCGGCGCTCGGCGCCCAGGATGAGCCCTTCGAGGCGCAGGGCGAGCGGATCCTCGCCGGAGTCGGCGCCCTGCGCGTCCTCGCCGGAACCCGAGTCGTCGACGGTCACGCGTGTTGCCCTTCCGATCTGTCACGGTCATGTATCGACCGGCCTCAACTCTACGGCAGGTGTGCGCCAGCTCACTCCGTTTGGTTCAGCCGACGGGTGGGTGCCCGGCGGTTCCGTCGGCACTCGGCGTTGGTGCCACGGCCCCCGGGGCCTGCCGCCCCCGGACACCGCTTCGGCCTGAACGGCCTCGTCCTCGATCGCCGGACGGGCCGGAAGCACCGGCCCGCTGCCGAGCGCCTGTCACGCAGGCCGCAGATGAACGATGTCCCCGGCCCCGACCGGCTCCTGCACACCCTCGCCGGTGGCCAGTACCAGGCGTCCGTCCCCGTCCACGGCCACCGCCTCTCCCACCACGGCCCGGTCCCCCGGCAGCTCCGCCCGGACCACCCTTCCGAGGGTCGCGCACCCGGCCGCATACGCCTCCTGCAACCCGCACACCCCCGGGTCGCCCCCGGCCGTGCGCCACTTGCCGTACCAGTCCTCCAGCGAGCGCAGCACCCCCCGCAGCAGCGGATCCCGGTCCGTGCTCACCGCCCCGGCCAGCCCCAGCGAGCCCGCCGTCGGCACGGGCAGCTCGTCGTCCTTGAGGGAGACGTTGATGCCGACCCCGATGACCACCCCGTCGTCGCCGGCCCGCTCGGCCAGGATCCCGCCGGCCTTGCGCTCCGCGCCCCCTACCGTGACCAGCAGATCGTTCGGCCACTTCAGGGCCGTGTCCACGCCCGCAGCCCGCGCCAGCCCCGTCGCGACCGCGACTCCCGTGAGCAGCGGCAGCCACCCCCACCGGGCCACCGGCACCTCGCCCGGCGTGAGCAGGACGGAGAAGAAGAGGCCGGAGCGGGGCGGCGCCGTCCACTGGCGGTCGAGACGGCCTCGGCCCGCCGTCTGCTCCTCGGCGACCAGCACCGCGCCCTCGGACACCTCGCCCTTCGCCGCCCGGGCCACCAGATCGGAGTTGGTGGAGCCGGTGCGCTGCACCACGTCCACCTCAGACCACAGCCCTCCCTGCCGTACCAGACCCCGGCGCAGGGCGGTGACGTTGAGGGGCGGACGGTCCAGGTCCGACCAGCGGCTTCCGTTCGGCTCTGATGCATCTCGCGGCGTCATGCAAGCCACCCTAGGTGTGGTAAACGCCGCACTGCCGATGTGAAGGCACCCCACTACTCTACGGATGAGTAACCGTCCCCCCTTTTGAGCAGGCAGGGAGCCGCATCCCGATGTCCGAGCCGGAAGAGCAGCAGCAGCCCGACATTCACACGACCGCGGGCAAGCTCGCGGATCTGAAGCGACGCATCGAGGAAGCGACACACGCCGGCTCCGCTCGTGCCGTCGAGAAGCAGCACGCCAAGGGCAAGCTGACGGCCCGTGAGCGGATCGAGCTCCTGCTCGACGAGGGCTCCTTCGTCGAGCTCGACGAGTTCGCCCGGCACCGCTCCACCAACTTCGGCCTCGACAAGAACCGCCCGTACGGCGACGGGGTCGTCACCGGCTACGGGACCGTCGACGGCCGCCCGGTCGCGGTGTTCTCCCAGGACTTCACCGTCTTCGGCGGAGCCCTCGGCGAGGTCTACGGCCAGAAGATCGTCAAGGTCATGGACTTCGCCCTGAAGACCGGCTGCCCGGTCATCGGCATCAACGACTCCGGCGGCGCCCGCATCCAGGAGGGTGTGGCCTCGCTGGGGGCCTACGGCGAGATCTTCCGCCGCAACACCCACGCGTCGGGTGTCATTCCGCAGATCAGTCTGGTCGTCGGCCCGTGTGCGGGCGGGGCCGTGTACTCCCCCGCCATCACCGACTTCACGGTCATGGTCGACCAGACCTCGCACATGTTCATCACCGGCCCCGACGTCATCAAGACCGTCACCGGCGAGGACGTCGGCTTCGAGGAGCTGGGCGGCGCCAGGACCCACAACGCGACCTCCGGGGTCGCCCACCACATGGCGGGCGACGAGAAGGACGCCATCGAGTACATCAAGCAGCTGCTGTCGTACCTGCCGTCCAACAACCTCTCCGAGGCACCGGCGTTCCCCGAGGAGGCCGACCTCGAGGTCAGCGACGAGGACCTCGAACTGGACGTGATCGTCCCGGACAGCGCGAACCAGCCGTACGACATGCACGCGGTGATCGAGCACGTCCTCGACGACGCCGAGTTCTTCGAGACGCAGCCGCTGTACGCGCCGAACATCGTCACCGGCTTCGGCCGGGTCGAGGGCCGCCCGGTCGGCATCGTCGCCAACCAGCCGATGCAGTTCGCCGGGTGCCTGGACATCACGGCCAGCGAGAAGGCGGCCCGCTTCGTGCGGACCTGCGACGCCTTCAACGTCCCGGTCATCACGTTCGTCGACGTCCCCGGCTTCCTGCCCGGCGTCGACCAGGAGCACGACGGCATCATCCGCCGCGGCGCCAAGCTGATCTACGCCTACGCCGAGGCGACCGTCCCGCTCATCACGATCATCACCCGCAAGGCCTTCGGCGGCGCCTACGACGTCATGGGCTCCAAGCACCTGGGCGCCGACCTCAACCTCGCCTGGCCCACCGCCCAGATCGCCGTCATGGGCGCCCAGGGCGCGGTCAACATCCTGCACCGCCGCACCATCGCCGAGGCCGAGGCGGGCGGTGAGGATCTGGAGGCGGTCCGGGCCCGGCTGATCCAGGAGTACGAGGACGCCCTCCTCAACCCCTACGTCGCGGCCGAGCGCGGCTATGTCGACGCCGTGATCCTGCCGTCCGAGACCCGCCGGCACGTCGTACGGGGCCTGCGTCAGCTGCGTACGAAGCGGGCATCCCTGCCTCCGAAGAAGCACGGCAACATCCCCCTCTAGCCCGCAGCGAGCCCAGGAGGCCCACATGACGATCAAGGTCGTACGGGGCAACCCGACCCCGGAGGAGCTGGCCGCCGCCCTGGCGGTGGTCAGGGCCCGCGCCGCGGCGGCGGCTGCCGCCCCGCCCGGCGCGCCGGAAACCCGCGACTCCTGGTCCGACCCGTCCCGCATCGCGGCCCACCGCCTGCCCCAGCCGGGGCCGGCGGCGTGGGGACGCACCTACTGGCCGGGGTGAGACCGGCCCGCGCGGGGCGCCGATTTGAGTACCTCTACTCAGGCGCCCCGCCCTGCCAGGCCACACGCTGGAGTCATGCTGTGGTCCGACCCCGAGAACGAACCGCCCGAAGAACTGCGTGACATGCAGGACATGCTGCGGCGACTGAGCGTTCTCCTGGCCCTGGCGATGGTGCTCGCGATGATCGTGATCGGAGTGAGGTGAGCCGGCCTCACTCGGGTGACTAACCTGACGGCATGACCGCTCAGCGCCGCAGGCGACTCGTCCTCGCCTCCCAGTCCCCCGCCCGGCTCGGACTGCTCCGCCAGGCCGGCCTCGCCCCCGAGGTGATCGTGAGCGGCGTCGACGAGGACGCCGTCACCGCCCCCACCCCCGCCGAGCTCGCGCTCGCCCTGGCCGAGGCGAAGGCCTCCGTCGTGGCGGCCCGGCCGGAGGCCAAGGGCGCGCTCGTCATCGGCTGCGACTCGGTGCTCGACCTGGACGGACAGGCGCTCGGCAAGCCCGCGGACGCCGAGGAGGCCACCGCGCGCTGGAAGTCGATGCGCGGCCGGGCCGGCACCCTGCAGACCGGCCACTGCGTCTACGACACACGCACCGGCCGCTACGTCTCCGCCACCGCGTCCACCGTCGTCCACTTCGGCGACCCCACCGACGAGGAGATCGCCGCCTACGTCGCCTCCGGCGAACCCCTCTACGTCGCCGGTGCGTTCACCCTGGACGGCCGCTCGGCCCCGTTCATCGACGGCATCGACGGCGACCACGGCAACGTGATCGGCATCAGCCTGCCCCTGGTCCGGCGGCTCCTCGCCGAACTGGGCGTAGGCATCACGGA
Organism: Streptomyces sp. NPDC057424; assembly: GCF_042803315.1. Taxonomy (NCBI): domain Bacteria; kingdom Bacillati; phylum Actinomycetota; class Actinomycetes; order Kitasatosporales; family Streptomycetaceae; genus Streptomyces; species Streptomyces sp. NPDC057424. The sequence continues at coordinate 37,986 of NZ_JBHVCP010000056.1, read as the reverse complement.
GTTGTGGGCGCCGGGGGAGAAGTGAGCGGGGGCCCGTCGCCGCTCTTCCCGCCCCCGGGCGTGGCGTCGGCGGGCTCCGCGGGGCGGTCGTACGTCATCAGCAGCAGCACGATCAGGGCCAGGACCAGCACCATGGACAGGAAGGCGCCCCAGCCCACCAGCCCCCAGGTGAACGCGCCCAGCACCCCGTGCACGACCGCCCCGCTGATCAGCAGGACGCGTCCGAGGCCCGCCGGGGGGCGGTCCCGCAGCGCCACCAGCAGGGCGACCAGGCCGCACAGGGCGAAGTAGAGGCCGAAGACGATCCCGCCGATCTTCGACGACACCGACATCATGTGCGGGTCCAGCCCGGCCAGTGACATGTCCTGGCGGTCGACGACGACCCCCAGGAACCAGTTGAGCGCCGCGACGCCGAACGCCTCGGCGAACAGCACCACCGCCACGACCCACGCCACCGGCCTGCGTATCACCGGGCCCACCCCCTCTTCCCTCCGAAGAACACCGCGAACGCTACTAACGGGTAAACCAGGGGACAAGGGCCCGGCAGCGGGCAAAGAATCATTGGGCCATTCGTAGGGACTCGACAAAGAAACAGAGTGGCCCGCAGCACGTGATGACAGAGACCTTGACCACAGGAGAGGGCTAGGGTTTCCCGGAGGAGTACTGCGTACCGCGGTGCGACAAGGGATTTCGCGGGTCGAGCGAGCCTCGCATCACGCTCCGTGTGGGCAAGCTCACCACTGGGGACGGGTCGAAGTGTCGTGTCGGCAGTCCCTAAACTCGGCTTGTTTCAAGGAGGGAGCCTCAATCGTGCGCAAGGTGCTCATCGCCAACCGTGGCGAAATCGCTGTCCGCGTGGCCCGGGCCTGCCGGGATGCCGGTATCGCGAGCGTGGCCGTCTACGCCGACCCGGACCGGGACGCTCTGCATGTCCGCGCCGCGGATGAGGCGTTCGCCCTGGGCGGTGACACGCCGGGCACCAGCTACCTCGACATCGAGAAGGTGCTCAACGCCGCCCGCGAGTCGGGCGCGGACGCGATCCACCCCGGCTACGGCTTCCTCTCCGAGAACGCCGAGTTCGCTCAGGCGGTCCTGGACGCGGGCCTGATCTGGATCGGCCCGCCGCCGCAGGCGATCCGCGACCTCGGCGACAAGGTCGCCGCCCGGCACATCGCGCAGCGCGCGGGTGCCCCCCTGGTGGCCGGTACGCCCGACCCGGTGTCCGGCGCCGACGAGGTCGTCGCGTTCGCCGAGCAGCACGGCCTGCCGATCGCGATCAAGGCCGCCTTCGGCGGTGGCGGTCGTGGTCTGAAGGTCGCGCGGACGCTGGAAGAGGTCCCGGAGCTGTACGACTCGGCGGTCCGTGAGGCCGTCGCGGCCTTCGGCCGGGGCGAGTGCTTCGTCGAGCGGTACCTGGACAAGCCGCGGCACGTGGAGACCCAGTGCCTGGCCGACCAGCACGGCAACGTGGTCGTCGTCTCCACCCGTGACTGCTCCCTCCAGCGCCGGCACCAGAAGCTGGTGGAGGAGGCACCGGCCCCCTTCCTGTCCGACGCGCAGGTGGAGGAGCTGTACAGCGCATCCAAGGCGATCCTGAAGGAGGCCGGCTACGTCGGCGCCGGCACGGTCGAGTTCCTTGTGGGCCTCGACGGCACGATCTCCTTCCTGGAGGTCAACACCCGTCTCCAGGTGGAGCACCCGGTCACCGAGGAGGTCGCCGGTATCGACCTCGTGCGCGAGATGTTCCGCATCGCCGACGGCGAGGAGCTCGGCTACGGCGACCCCGAGCTGCGCGGTCACTCCTTCGAGTTCCGCATCAACGGCGAGGACCCGGGCCGCAACTTCCTCCCCGCTCCCGGCACGGTCACGACGTTCGCCCCGCCGTCCGGCCCGGGTGTCCGTCTGGACGCGGGCGTGGAGTCCGGCTCGGTCATCGGCCCGGCGTGGGACTCCCTGCTGGCCAAGCTGATCGTCACCGGCCGTACGCGCAGGGAGGCGCTGCAGAGGGCCGCCCGTGCGCTGGAGGAGTTCCAGGTCGAGGGCATGGCGACGGCGATCCCGTTCCACCGTGCGGTGGTGAAGGACCCGGCGTTCGCGCCGGAGCTCACCGGCTCGTCCGACCCGTTCACGGTGCACACCCGCTGGATCGAGACGGAGTTCGTCAACGAGATCAAGCCGTTCGCCGCGCCGGCCGATGCGGACGCGGACGAGGAGCCGGGCCGCGAGACGGTCGTCGTCGAGGTCGGCGGCAAGCGTCTCGAGGTCTCCCTGCCGTCTTCGCTGGGCATGTCCCTGGCCCGTACGGGTCTGGCGGCGGGCGCGAAGCCGAAGCGCCGTGCGGCGAAGAAGTCGGGCCCCGCAGCTTCCGGCGACACCCTCGCCTCCCCGATGCAGGGCACCATCGTCAAGGTCGCCGTCGAGGAGGGCCAGGAGGTCAAGGAGGGCGACCTGGTCGTCGTCCTGGAGGCCATGAAGATGGAGCAGCCCCTGAACGCGCACAGGTCGGGCACGATCAAGGGGCTGAGCGCGGAGATCGGCGCGTCGGTGACGTCGGGCGCGGCGATCTGCGAGATCAAGGACTGAGTCGGAGAAGGACGAACCGAACGCCCACGGCGCGGCCCCGGTCGGGGCCGTGCCGGGGGGTGTCCGTCCTCGGAACGGCGCGATGGACCCACTCACCGACTGACCTGCGTTGACGCGCCAACCGCTGCGGGCGGACACCCCCGGCGCGTCCCCTGCTCGCCGTACGCGGCCGCGGGTGCGTCCGGCCGGCGCAGCAGGCGCCCAGTGCACCCGCCCGCCCTGCTCAGCTGCGGCCCGCCAGGGCCGCCTTGGCTACGGACCCCGCCCCGCTCGGCTGCGGGCCACCGGGCCAACCCAGCCACGGACGCCCGCCCGGGCCGTCGGGCCACGATGCCCGCGCACGCCCACCCCGATCAGCTGCGGCCCGCCAGGGCTTGGCTGCGGGCAGTCGTGCCGCTGAGGGCGGCACGGGTGGGCGCAGCGGCACCCCGCTCCGCCGGGTTGCGGACCCCCGGCCTCAGCACCAGCACCAGCACCGAGTGCCCGGCACACCGACCGCGACGGAACTCCCCGTCGGCAGAACCGCCGGCATCAGCGCCGCCGCAGATCCGCCACCCGCGCCCGCTCCGCCCCCGGACTCTGCTCACCCATCATCGAGGCAGAAGCAGACCTCAACTGCCCCCCAGCCCCCGGCACCTGCCGTCGGGGCCCGGGCAACGGCACATCCCGGCGCTGCTGACGCGCCGGGACGGCATCACCCCCCGGGCCCCCCGCACCCGGCGCCGCCGTACCCCCTTGCCCCCCGGCCACGGCGATCTGCACGCCCTGGTCGGCAAGCGCCTGGAGCTCCGTGGCGGCACGGTCGTCGTGCGCGGGCGGCTCGTCCGTGACGAGGCGCGTGATGAGATCCGTGGGCACGGTCTGGAACATGGTGTCGGTGCCGAGCTTCGTGTGGTCGGCGAGCACGACCACCTCCGCCGCGGCCTGCACCAGCGCCCGGTCGACGGACGCCGACAGCATGTTGGACGTGGACAGCCCGCGCTCGGCGGTCAGACCGCTCCCGGACAGGAACGCCCGCGACACCCGCAGTCCGTGCAAGGACTGCTCGGCACCACTGCCGACCAGGGCATAGTTCGAACCGCGGAGCGTACCGCCGGTCATCACGACCTCGACCCGGTTGGCATGGGCCAACGCCTGGGCGACGAGGAGGGAGTTGGTGACGACGGTGAGCCCGGGCACCCGGGCGAGCCGGCGGGCCAGCTCCTGGGTCGTCGTACCCGCCCCGACCACGATCGCCTCTCCCTCTTCCACGAGGTTCGCGGCGAGGTCGGCGATGGCGGTCTTCTCGGCGGTCGCGAGATGAGACTTCTGCGGAAAGCCGGACTCCCGCGTGAAACCGCCCGGCAGTACCGCACCGCCGTGCCGGCGGTCGAGGAGTCCTTCTGCCTCCAGCGCGCGCACGTCCCGCCGTACGGTCACTTCGGAGGTCTGGACGACGCGGGCGAGCTCACGGAGCGACACGGCCCCGTTCGCTCGCACCATTTCGAGGATCAATTGGCGACGTTCTGCAGCGAACACGAAACTGACAGTAACGCCAGCGACCGTCTGCTTTCAGCAGTTTGCGCTGAATAGCAGAAGATGTTCGCACTGGGCAGCGGGAAGTGGTATAGGGGCGGGCCCAGTCCCGCCGCCCATGCCGTACGCACGGTCGGCACTCCCCGTGACCAGCGAAGAGTCGGTTTCGGCCTCAGCCCTCGCCGTTCTCCTTGCGGGTGTGCAACTGCCGTGCCACCTCGGCGATCGAGCCCGACAGGGAGGGGTAGACGGTGAAGGCGTTCGCGATCTGTTCGACGGTCAGATTGTTGTCGACCGCGATCGAGATGGGGTGGATCAGTTCCGAGGCACGCGGGGCCACGACGACTCCGCCCACCACGATGCCGGTGCCCGGGCGGCAGAAGATCTTGACGAAGCCGTCGCGGATGCCCTGCATCTTGGCGCGCGGGTTGCGCAGCAGCGGCAGCTTCACGACCCGGGCGTCGATCTTCCCGCCGTCGACGTCGGCCTGGGTGTAGCCGACGGTGGCGATCTCGGGGTCGGTGAAGACGTTCGACGAGACGGTCTTCAGGTTCAGGGGGGCCACGGCGTCGCCCAGGAAGTGGTACATGGCGATGCGGCCCTGCATGGCGGCGACGGAGGCGAGGGCGAACACGCCGGTCACGTCACCGGCCGCGTAGACGCCCGGAGCGGTCGTACGGGAGACCTTGTCGGTCCAGATGTGGCCGGACTCGCGCAGCCGGACGCCGGCGTCCTCCAGCCCCATGCCCGCGCTGTTGGGCACGGCACCGACGGCCATGAGGCAGTGCGAGCCGGTGATGACCCGCCCGTCACTGAGGGTCACCTCGACCCGGTCCCCGACCCGCTTGGCGGACTGCGCCCGGGAACGCCCCATGACGTTCATGCCGCGCCTCCGGAAGACGTCCTCCAGCACGGCGGCCGCGTCCGGGTCCTCACCCGGCAGCACGCGGTCGCGCGACGACACGAGCGTCACCCTCGACCCGAGCGCCTGGTAGGCACCGGCGAACTCGGCACCGGTCACACCGGATCCGACCACGATGAGCTCCTCGGGGAGCTCGTCGAGGTCGTACACCTGGGTCCAGTTCAGGATCCGCTCCCCGTCGGGCAGGGCGTCGGGCAGCTCACGGGGGTGGCCGCCGGTGGCGATGAGCACCGCGTCAGCCGTGAGGGTCTCCTCACTCCCGTCGGCGGTGCGCACCACGACCTTGCGCGACCCGTCGAGCGCCTGCATGCCCTCCAGCCGCCCGCGCCCGCGCATGACACGCGCCCCGGCACGCGTCACGGAGGCGGTGATGTCGTGTGACTGGGCGAGCGCGAGCCGCTTCACACGCCGGTTGACCTTGCCCAGGTCGACACCCACGACCCGGGCGGCCTGCTCGATGTGCGGGGTGTCGTCGGCCACGATGATCCCCAGCTCCTCGTACGAGGAGTCGAAGGTGGTCATCACCTCGGCCGTGGCGATCAGGGTCTTCGACGGCACGCAGTCGGTGAGCACCGACGCCCCGCCCAGACCGTCGCAGTCGACGACGGTCACCTCCGCGCCGAGTTGGGCGGCCACCAGGGCCGCTTCGTATCCGCCGGGTCCGCCACCGATGATCACGATCCGAGTCACGTACTCCATTGTCCCGCACCGCTCGACGCGCCACCGCCCCGGGGCCCCGCCGTGCGCCTGTTGTTACGACAGTGACGCCGGGGCCGCCTGCCGTACCCTTCCCCCATGTCGCTCTACGCCGCGTACGCCGGCAACCTCGACGCGCGGCTGATGTCCCGCCGCGCCCCGCACTCGCCGCTGCGCGCCACCGGCTGGCTGAACGGCTGGCGGCTGACCTTCGGCGGCGAGCACATGGGCTGGGAGGGCGCACTGCCGACGATCGTGGAGGACCCGCTCTCCCAGGTCTTCGTCTCCCTGTACGACATCGCCCCGATGGACGAGGACTCACTCGACCGCTGGGAGGGCGTGGGTCTCGACATCTACCGTCGTGCGCGCGTACGGGTGCACACCCTGGACGGTGAGGACTCCGCCTGGGCCTTCGCCCTGAACGCGTACGAGGGCGGCCTGCCCTCCGCCCGCTACCTGGGCGAGATCGCCGACGCGGCCGAGTCGGCCGGCGCTCCCCACGACTACGTGATGGAGCTCCGCAAGCGCCCCTGCTGACGGCCGCCCGCGCGAGCCGCCTCGTCGGAAACGACAAGACAACGATCGCCACCCCGTGAGCTCTGCCATCTACGCGCGTAGGCATTCACCGGCTACCCTCGTCGGCGTGAACGCATCTCTTCTTCCGGACGACATCCAGGGCGACCCCCACGCGGCCGCCGACGCCGCCGCGGCCCGCCTGCGCGAACTCACGGGCGCCGAGACCCACGACGTCGCCCTCGTGATGGGCTCCGGCTGGGCCCCCGCCGTGGACGCCCTGGGCGCCCCCGAGGCCGAGTTCCAGGTCACCGAGCTCCCCGGCTTCCCGCCGCCGGCAGTGGAGGGCCACGGAGGCAAGATCCGCTCGTACCGGATCGGCGACAAGCGCGCCCTGGTCTTCCTGGGCCGTACGCACTACTACGAGGGCCGCGGGGTGGCCGCGGTCGCCCACGGCGTCCGCACCGCGGTCTCGGCCGGCTGCAAGACGGTCGTCCTCACCAACGGCTGCGGCGGCCTGCGCGAGGGCATGCGCCCCGGCCAGCCAGTCCTCATCAGCGACCACATCAACCTCACCGCCACCTCCCCCATCATCGGCGCGAACTTCGTCGACCTGACCGACCTGTACTCCCCGCGCCTGCGGGCCCTGTGCAAGGAGATCGACGCCACGCTGGAGGAGGGCGTCTACGCCCAGTTCCCCGGCCCGCACTACGAGACCCCGGCCGAGATCCGTATGGCCCGGGTCATCGGCGCGGACCTGGTGGGCATGTCGACGGTCCTGGAGGCGATCGCCGCACGTGAGGCGGGCGCCGAGGTCCTGGGAATCTCCCTGGTGACGAACCTCGCCGCCGGCATGACGGGCGAGCCCCTGAACCACGAGGAGGTCCTCCAGGCGGGCCGCGACTCGGCAACGCGCATGGGCTCGCTGCTGGCGCAGGTCCTGGGCCGCCTGTAAGCGACCCGGCGCAGCGGCCGAGGCCGGGGCGCCGCGCGACTCGGCGCGACGAGGTGCCGCCGCGCCCACCCGTGCCGCCGTCGGCGGCACGATCGCCCGCAGCCCAGCGGAAGCGGCGGCCCGCACCCACGCGCCCGCAGCCGCCGCACGACGCAAGGGGACGTGTCGGGGGGCGTCCGCCCGCAGGGGGTGGCGCGTCAACGGACAGTCAGCCGGCGTCCGGCCCCATCGCGCCGTTCCGAGGACGGACACCCCCCGACGCGTCCCCGACCCCACACCCGGCGAGGAGGCGCAGGCCCGCACCCACCGCCGGAGACACCCGCACCGCACCACAGGTGAACAGGCGAAGTACCCGCACCCACCGCCGGAGGCACCGGTACCGGCACCGGAATCGATCAACAAGCGAGAGGCTGACACCGACCGTGCACGACGAACTCATCGCACAGGCCCAGGCGTGGCTCACCGAGGACCCCGACCCGGACACCCGCACCGAGCTCGCCCGCCTCATCGACGCCCGGGACCACGCCGAACTCGCCGCCCGGTTCAGCGGCACCCTCCAGTTCGGCACCGCCGGCCTCCGCGGCGAACTCGGCGCCGGCCCCATGCGCATGAACCGCTCGGTCGTCATCCGCGCCGCCGCGGGCCTCGCCGCGTATCTCAAGAAGCAGGGCCACGACAACGGCCTCGTCGTCATCGGCTACGACGCCCGACACAAGTCGTACGACTTCGCCCAGGACACCGCCGCCGTCATGACCGGCGCCGGCCTGCGCGCGGCCGTCCTCCCCCGCCCCCTCCCGACCCCCGTGCTCGCCTTCGCGATAAGGCACCTCGGCGCGGTCGCGGGCGTGGAGGTCACCGCCAGCCACAACCCGCCCCGCGACAACGGCTACAAGGTCTACCTCGGCGACGGCTCCCAGATCGTCCCCCCGGCGGACATCGACATCGCGGCGGAGATCGCCGCCGTCCCGTCCCTCACCACCGTCCGGCGCCCCACCGAAGGCTGGGACACCCTCGACGACAGCGTCCTCCACGCCTACCTCGCCCGCACCGACGCCGTTCTCTCCGAGGGCTCCCCTCGCACCGCCCGCACGGTGTACACGGCGATGCACGGCGTCGGCAAGGACGTCCTCCTGGCCGCCTTCGCCCGCGCCGGCTTCCCGGAACCCGTGCTCGTCGCGGAGCAGGCCGACCCGGACCCGGAGTTCCCGACCGTCGCGTTCCCCAACCCGGAGGAGCCCGGCGCGATGGACCTGGCCTACGCGACGGCACGCGCCGCCGGGACCGCCCCGGACCTGATCATCGCCAACGACCCGGACGCGGACCGCTGTGCCGTCGCCGTGCAGGACGGCGCCGACTGGCGCATGCTGCGCGGCGACGAGGTGGGCGCCCTGCTCGCCGCCCACCTGGTCCGCCGCGGGGCGACCGGCACCTTCGCGGAGTCGATCGTCTCGTCGTCCCTCCTCGGCCGGATCGCCGGGAAGGCGGGCCTCCCCCACGTCGAGACCCTCACCGGCTTCAAGTGGATCGCCCGCGCCGAGGGCCTGCGCTACGGCTACGAGGAGGCCCTCGGCTACTGCGTGGACCCCGACGGCGTACGTGACAAGGACGGCATCACGGCCGCGCTGCTGATCACGGAACTGGCCTCACAGCTCAAGGAGGAGGGCCGTACGCTCCTCGACCTGCTGGACGACCTGGCGGTGGAGCACGGCCTGCACGCGACGGACCAGCTCTCGGTCCGCGTCGAGGACCTGTCCCTCATCGCGGCCGCGATGCGCCGCCTGCGCGAGCAGCCCCCGACGGCGCTGGCCGGCCTGCCGATCACCCGTACCGACGACCTCACCAAGGGCACGGCCGAACTCCCGCCCACGGACGGTCTGCGCTACACCCTCGACGGCGCCCGGGTGATCGTCCGCCCGAGCGGCACTGAGCCGAAGCTGAAGTGCTACCTGGAGGTCGTGATCCCGGTCGGGTCCCACGAGGACCTCCCGGGTGCCCGTGCGAGGGCGACGTCGCTGCTGGAGGCGATCAAGCGCGACCTGTCGGCCGCGGCGGGCATCTGACGACGCCGGCGCCCGGTCCACCGCCGAAGCGGCTCAGCGCTCTTCCGGGCGGCCTCCAGCCGCTGCCGCTCGCCGAGGCGGCCGGGAGAGGTCCTCGGCGGTGGACCCGAGGTTCCGGTAGCCGTACCGGCGCTGTTCCAGCCACACCCTCGCCGGCTCCTCGGCCCCCTTCCTCGCCTCCGGGATGTCCTCCTCGGGCTCCCCGGAGCCGAGGAGGCGGAAGGTGACGGCGGGACGCACGGCCACGTCGTACGTGAGGCTCCCCGCGGGCGTGAAGCGCGCAGCACGCCGCGCTCCGCAGCCCGCTCCGGCAGCCCGGCGCTCAGCCCGTCGAAGGCGCCTCGGGCGGTGACACGAATGGTGCGGGTGCATGCCCCGAACCCAGGAACGCGGCCCTTCGACCAGTCACCCCTTCTCCGGCGCCGAACGGCGGCCGGAGCCCGGTCAGCCCACCGCCACCAGGATCAGCACCAGCACAGCTCCCGCGACCGCCGGTGCCAGCACCTCATAGGCCCACCGCACGGTCACCTCGCCCTGCGCCGACTCCGCCCGGTGCCGCGCCTCGTGCAGCCCGCGCAGTTCGTCCATGATTCGGTCGGTCTCGGCCCGCACGGGCCCGTCCGACACCGGCTCCCGGCTCAGGCCCTGCCCCATCAGCCCCCCGGTCATCCCGAGCGCGCTGCCACGGCTCTCCCCCCGCCCCATCTCCCGCCGCGCGTGCGCCGTCGCGCGCATCTCGCGCCGCGCGGCCCTCTTGCGGGCCCGCAGCGAGACGGGCACGGCCCACAGCTGGTACTTCGCGCCGGGCTCGGTGAGGACCTCGTTCGAGTACACGGAGCGCAGCGAGGCGACCTGCCCCCAGGGCACGACGACAAGGCGGAAGGGGTTGCGGATCCGCAGCCGGTCGTCACCGGCGTACACGGCGGGCCGCAGTGTGAAGGCGGTGACCAGCGGCACGACGAGGAGCAGCACGGCGAGCACGAGCCACGGCGTGCGCCCCTCTCCGGAGATCACCGCGTCGATGCCGAGCCACCCGGCGATGGCGAGCAACAGGACACCACCGGCGATGGCCGGAACCGACCGGTACACCCGGTCCTTGGACTCGGGCTCCGGAGGCTGCGGCGCCGGCGACTGGGATTCGGGGCTCGTCATGTCTCGATTCTGCCGGACCCGTCCGCACGTCCTTCATCCGCCCGGGGTCGATCGTCGGATCCGCACCAGGACAGCCGGAGGGCTGTACAGCCGCTACGCGCGTAGATATGCTCGTCTGGTGACCATGCCCAGTTCTGCACTCACCGCAGCTCACCCCCTCAAGGACGTCGCCGCGTCCGACAGCTCGCTGCGCCGCTTCCTCCACGGGCTCCCCGGCGTCGACGCGGTCGGACTCGAGGGCCGTGCGGCCTCCCTCGGCACCCGTTCGATCAAGACGACCGCGAAGGCGTACGCCATCGACCTCGCCATCTCGATGGTCGACCTGACGACGCTGGAAGGCGCGGACACCCCGGGCAAGGTCCGGGCGCTCGGCGCCAAGGCCGTCAGGCCCGACCCGACGGACCGGACGACGCCCGCCACGGCGGCGGTCTGCGTCTATCCCGACATGGTGGCCGTGGCCAAGGAGGCCGTCGCCGGTTCCGGCGTGAAGGTCGCCTCGGTGGCCACGGCGTTCCCGGCCGGCCGTGCCGCGCTCGACGTCAAGCTGGCCGACGTCCGCGACGCCGTCGCCGCCGGTGCCGACGAGATCGACATGGTCATCGACCGCGGGGCGTTCCTCTCGGGTCGCTACGTGAAGGTGTACGACGAGATCACCGCCGTGAAGGAGGCCTGCGGGACCTCCGCGCGCCTGAAGGTCATCTTCGAGACGGGCGAGCTCTCGACGTACGACAACATCCGCCGCGCGAGCTGGCTCGGGATGCTGGCGGGCGCGGACTTCATCAAGACCTCCACCGGAAAGGTCGCCGTCAACGCGACCCCGGCGAACACGCTGCTCATGCTGGAGGCGGTGCGCGACTTCCGTGCGCAGACCGGCATCCAGGTCGGCGTGAAGCCGGCCGGCGGCATCCGCACCTCCAAGGACGCCATCAAGTTCCTCGTGCTGGTCAACGAGACGGCGGGCGAGGACTGGCTGGACAACCACTGGTTCCGCTTCGGCGCCTCCTCGCTGCTGAACGACCTGCTGATGCAGCGCCAGAAGCTGGCCACCGGCCGCTACTCCGGTCCCGACTACGTGACGGTGGACTGATCACCATGGCATCGGTATTCGAATACGCCCCGGCCCCCGAGTCGCGCGCGATCGCCGACATCGCGCCCTCGTACGGCCTGTTCATCGACGGCGAGTTCGTCGAAGCGGCGGACGGCAAGGTCTTCAAGACCGTCTCCCCGTCCACCGAGGAGGTCCTCTCCGAGGTCGCCCGGGCCGGTTCCGAGGACGTCGACCGTGCGGTGAAGGCCGCGCGCCGGGCGTTCGAGAAGTGGTCGGCGCTGCCGGGCTCGGAGCGCGCCAAGTACCTGTTCCGCATCGCCCGGATCATCCAGGAGCGCAGCCGCGAGCTGGCCGTCCTCGAAACCCTGGACAACGGCAAGCCCATCAAGGAGACCCGCGACGCCGACCTGCCCCTGGTCGCCGCGCACTTCTTCTACTACGCGGGCTGGGCCGACAAGCTCGACCACGCGGGCTTCGGCGCGAACCCGAGGCCGCTGGGCGTGGCGGGCCAGGTCATCCCCTGGAACTTCCCCCTCCTCATGCTGGCGTGGAAGATCGCCCCGGCGCTCGCGACGGGCAACACGGTCGTCCTGAAGCCGGCCGAGACCACCCCCCTCTCGGCGCTGTTCTTCGCGGACATCTGCCGCCAGGCGGGCCTGCCCAAGGGCGTCGTCAACATCCTCCCGGGCTTCGGCGACTCGGGTGCGGCGCTGGTCGCCCACCCGGACGTGAACAAGGTCGCCTTCACGGGCTCCACGGCCGTCGGCAAGGAGATCGCCCGCACGGTCGCCGGGACCCGCAAGAAGGTCACGCTGGAGCTGGGCGGCAAGGGCGCCAACATCGTCTTCGACGACGCCCCGATCGACCAGGCCGTCGAGGGCATCGTCAACGGCATCTTCTTCAACCAGGGCCAGGTCTGCTGCGCGGGCAGCCGCCTGCTGGTGCAGGAGTCGATCCAGGAGGAGCTCCTGGAGTCCCTGAAGCGCCGCCTGTCCACGCTGCGCCTCGGCGACCCGCTGGACAAGAACACCGACATCGGTGCGATCAACTCCGAGGAGCAGCTCACGCGCATCACCTCGCTCGTCGAGCAGGGCGAGGCGGAAGGCGCCGAGCGCTGGTCCCCGGCGTGCGAACTGCCGGAGAGCGGCTACTGGTTCGCCCCGACGCTGTTCACGAACGTCACCCAGGCGCACACCGTCGCCCGGGACGAGATCTTCGGCCCGGTCCTGTCGGTGCTGACGTTCCGCACACCGGACGAGGCGGTCGCCAAGGCCAACAACACGCCGTACGGCCTCTCCGCCGGCATCTGGACGGAGAAGGGCTCGCGCATCCTGGCGGTCGCGAACAAGCTCCGCGCGGGTGTCGTCTGGTCCAACACGTTCAACAAGTTCGACCCCACGTCGCCGTTCGGCGGTTACAAGGAGTCGGGCTTCGGCCGCGAGGGCGGCCGCCACGGCCTGGAGGCGTACCTCGATGTCTGATCGGCTCAACGTCCTGAAGACCTACAAGCTGTACGTCGGCGGGAAGTTCCCGCGTTCCGAGAGCGGCCGGGTGTACGAGGTGAGCGACTCCAAGGGCAAGTGGCTGGCCAACGCGCCCCTCTCCTCCCGCAAGGACGCCCGGGACGCCGTGGTCGCGGCCCGCAAGGCGTTCGGCGGCTGGTCGGGGGCGACGGCGTACAACCGCGGCCAGGTCCTCTACCGCGTCGCCGAGATGCTGGAGGGCCGCCGCGAGCAGTTCGTGCGCGAGGTGGCCGAGGCGGAAGGGCTGTCGAAGTCCAAGTCCGCCGCGGTCGTGGACGCGACGATCGACCGCTGGGTCTGGTACGCGGGCTGGACCGACAAGATCGCCCAGGTGGTCGGCGGCGGCAACCCGGTCGCGGGCCCGTTCTTCAACCTGTCCTCCCCCGAGCCGACCGGTGTGGTCGCCGTCCTGGCGCCCCAGGAGTCGTCCTTCCTGGGCCTGGTGTCGGTGCTCGCCCCGGTGATCGCGACGGGCAACACGGCGGTCGTGGTGGCGAGCGAGAAGTCCCCGCTGCCCGCCCTGTCCCTGGCCGAGGTCCTGGCCACCTCGGACGTTCCCGGCGGCGTGGTCAACGTCCTGTCGGGCCGCACGGCGGAGATCGCGACCCCGCTCGCCGCCCACCAGGACGTCAACGCGATCGACCTCGCGGGCGCCGACGAGGTCCTGGCGAAGGAGCTGGAGATCGCGGCGGCCGACAACCTCAAGCGCGTGCTGCGTCCACAGCCTGTGGATTACGCGGAGACTCCCGGCATCGAGCGCATGACGGCGTTCCTGGAGACCAAAACGGTCTGGCACCCCACGGGGTCACTGGGCGCGTCGGGTTCCTCGTACTAGGCGCCCCTCACAGCTGAAGCCCCGGCCCTCCTCCGTCCGGGAGGCCCGGGGCTTCTCCGTCTGCGCGCTGCTCAGCGGTGGCTGCTCCGGGCGCAGGCCGCCAGGACACGCGGAGTCCCATTCGTGCTGGCCGCCCGCATGCACGTACAGGTCGGCCGCTCCCAGCAGGACGTCGGCGGTCTTGGCGCCTGCGAACTCCTGCGGCACGACTTGTGCACCGGACTTGTGCACCGAGGAGGTCGGCCGGCCGGCAAAGGGCGGCGGGCGGGTGCGGCTGACCGGCATCCGCAGGAGACCGGCCCGGCCGGGTGAGGTAGGCGGGTGCTGCCCGGTGGACAGAACCAGCGCGCGGGCGGGCAGGGCGACCGCGACTGCTGTCAGCCGGTCCCTCTCCCGCAGAGCGACGTGTACCGCCCAGTCGTCGCGGGAGGAGCGGCGAACTCACGGGTCCCATCCAGGGGATCGCGCGGGCCTTCCGGACCGGCGTGGTGGACGGCCTGCACGGTGTCGCGCCTGGCACGGCCGCACCGTGTGCCGCGGCGTTCGCGGTGCCGTGGCTGGTCCGGGAGGTCCCGCTGCGGGGCCGGTGAGCTACTGCGACAGCAGCCCGGCCGCCTGCCCCACCACCGGAATGCTCGCGACCGACTGGGCCTGCGCCACCGGCCCCGTCAGTGCCTGGGACGTCATCGGCTTGAAGTCGGCGAGTTGGGTGCCGATGCCGTTGTCGAGCGGGTCGACTCCGGTGCCGGCGAGCGGGTTGGGCTTGAGACCGGCGACCGGGCCGGTGACGTAGCCGAGGATACCGGTCGTGGCCTGGAGGCCGGACTGGGGGTCGATCCTGCCGAGGGAGGTGGGCCGGGTGTTCACCACGCCCAGCAGCGACTCGGTGTCCGCCGCGGCCGTCGCGGTGCCCGCCCCCAGCGCCGCGCCCGCGGTCGCGAGGACGGCCAGGGCACGCTGGGCGGCCGGCTTCCTGGAAGAATCGTGTCGGGCCATGGCTGCCACCTTCTGATGCACTGGGTAATCGTTTCGTGCCCGAGGGTAGTTGAGGTGTGACGCGCGCATCAAAGGCGACCCGCGGGGTCGTACGGCCCCCGGTGGATGCCTCACACTGGTGTCCCGTGAGTTCTCCACTGCCCATATCGACGCGAGTCGTGCTGCTCTGCGGCCCTTCCGGCTCCGGCAAGTCCCTCCTCGCGGCCCGCTCCGGCCTTCCGGTGCTGCGGCTCGACGACTTCTACAAGGAGGGCGACGACCCGACCCTGCCCCTGGTGGCGGAGAGCTCCGACATCGACTGGGACCATCCGGACTCGTGGGACGCGGACACCGCCGTCGCCGCGATCACCCGGCTGTGCCGCACGGGCCGTACGGAAGTTCCCGTCTACGACCTCGCCCTCAGCGCCCGCACCGGCGGCGAGACGGTCGACATCGGACGGACCCCGCTGTTCATCGCGGAGGGCATCTTCGCCGCGGAGATCGTCACGCGCTGCCGCGAACTCGGCGTCCTCGCCGACGCGCTGTGCCTGAGCCGCGGCCCGGTGAAGACCTTCCGCCGCCGGTTCCTGCGGGATCTGAAGGAGGGCCGCAAGTCGGTGTTGTTCCTGCTGCGCCGCGGCTGGCGGCTGATGCGGCAGGAGCGCACGATCGTCGCCCGCCAGACGGCGCTGGGCGCGTACGCCTGCGACCGCGACGAGGCGATGGGCCGGTTGGCGGCAGCGGCGGCCGGCCGGTGCGGGAGCCTCGACACTGCGGCCTAGTGTCGCGGCAGGCAACGTCTGCCCGTCCAGGAGCGGCGTCCGGTGCGTGCTCTCGGCGTGCCGGCCGGAAGTCCTCGTACTGGTTGCACTCGGGCTTTCGGCCGGTGCGGCGAGTGGGGGTCCCCCCTGCTCGAAGAGCTTGGGGGAGCGTGCCGGGCGTCGCGACGGGGCGAACGTTGCCTGACGCGGCACTAGTGAACATCCCGCCGCTGTCGGCCGGGACGTGCGGGCCGGCGTACGTCGGCCCGCTGACGGCCGGCCTATGAGCGGTGGCCCCGCCCCAGGGTGTCCTCCAGCCAGTCGAAGACGAGCTCGCAGTGCTGCTGCGGCGCCATCGGCGAGCAGTGCAGCTGTGCACCGGTGGCCGCCGTCAGCAGCTGGAAATCCTTGGGGGCGCGCAGCAGTTCGTACAACGCGCGCGGCTGGCCGGGGTAGAACTGCTCGTCCTCGTAGTCCAGCACGAGCGTGGGGCACTTGATACGGCCCACGACCTTGGTGATGTCGAGCGCCATGATCCGTTGGGCCGGTGTCCAGAAGTCGGTGAAGATCCGGCCCCGACGGGCGGCCAGCATCGCGGGGATCGAGAACGGCTCGACCCGCTTCTTGATCGTGCCCGCTTCCTCCGGGCTCAGCTCGGGGACGACCTCTTCGTTCCAGATGCGGTTCGTCTCCGCCTTGTCGGGGCTCACGATGCTCCGGAGCTCCGGCGGAAAACCCAGCCACGGCGAGAGCACTCCCGGCATCGCGGCCAGCGCTGCGATCCTGCGTTCGAAGGCCGCTGCGCGCGGTGCGAGGTCGCCGCCCATCGACAGCCCGGTCAGGGCGATGCGCCGCTCGTCGACGTCCCCGCGGCGCTCCAGCCAGTCCACCAGAGGAGAGACGACCCGCTCCCAGCGAGGGGTGAAGACGACCTGGTCGACGAAGAGCAGCTGGCCCTGGCCCGGTCCGTCGTACACGAGCGCGTTCCAACCGCGGGCGAGGGCTGCGGAGACCCCGTACGTCCACATGTCGACGTTCTGGCCGTCGCTGCCGTTGGTGAGGATGACGGTCGGCCTGGCCCTGCCGGAGGTATCGGGGCGGAAGAACCAGACAGGGATCGACGTCCCGCCCTCGTACGGGACCTGATCGGTGATCGCTGCCGGTGTGCACAGCCGGGCGAACGTGTCCCAGGAGCGGCGCCCGGCGAGGTAGAGCTCTTCCTCGTCGCCGGGGGTGTCCGAGCCGAGCACGAAGAACAGCGCCTGGTCGTAGTACTGGGCCGCCCGCAGCGAGCGGGAGCGCCGGGTCTGCGGATGCCGGGTCGCGGTGGCCGTCAGCCGGTCCCCCCAGCGCCGGAACTCCTCGGTGAAGGTCTGCTGGTCCGCCCCCGCCGCGTTGACCGCGTTGACCGCGGTCAGGACCTCGCCGACCTCGCTCGAGCCGAACCCGGCGCCGCCCAGGGCCAGCAGCGCGGCGAAGTTGAGCGCGGGGTCCGTGAACAGCTGCATGGCTCCGGGCGTCGGCGACGCGCCCGGGGTCGTGGACGACGGGCTGGACGCGGCCGGCCCACGGGCTCCGGCGGGTACCAGCGCGGACGCCGTCGGCGCCGAGGCCACAAGGGCCGCTCCGGCTCCGGCCGCCAGGCCTGCGAGCGCCCCCCGTCGGGTAGGCCTCGCCGCTGTCTCTGAGGATGCGTTCGTCATGCCCGGACACGCTAGGAGCCTGCGTCGCCCGGGCCGCCGCGCCACTCCCACCGGTCCTCCGAACGGCCCGCCCCAACGCCGGGGCGAGCGGCAGGCTGCCGTGCCCGGCGACGGACCGGTGGGGCAACAGCCGGGCTGACTGCGCTGTAGGCGGTTCCCTGCGAGGCCTGCCCACGGAGGATGGGGCACCTCCCGTGCTCGAAGGGCTACGGGGAAGCGCCGTGCCAGGGCACACGAGCCCGGCAAGATCGGCCGGACGGGGGCCTGGGGGGGGCTTCTGATGGATCTCCGTGGAAGAAGGAGCGGCGTTCGGTGGGTGTTCTCGGCGTGCCGGGCGGAAGGCCTTGACGGGGGTGCCCCCGCTCGAGCGAAGCCGAGAGTGGGGGAGGAGCTACTGGGCCTCTTGCCCGGTGCGGCGAGTGGGGTCCCCCCTGCTCGAAGAGCTTGGGGGGCGTGCCGGGGGGCGCGACGCCGCGGAGATCCAGCGGAGATCCATCAGAAGCCCCCCAGCGGCCGGGCACAAGAGAAAGCGGGACCGGACGGACCCCCCGGCCCTCCAGTCCCGCTTCTGTTGCTCCCCCGTTGTGCTCCCCCGAGTCCCCCACTCTCCTGCGGAGACGCCCCCCAGCGCCTCTACAGTTCCCCCGTGGGCCCCCTTTTTGTGGTGCTCCCCCCCCGAACCTTCAGGCGACGAGCTCGCCGAAGGCGTCCTCCTCGTCACGGCCGAAGCTGAGGACCTCGTCCTCGCGCAGCCGGCGGAGCGACCGCCAGATGCTGGACTTCACCGTGCCGACACTGATGTCGAGGATCTCCGCGATCTCCGGATCCGTGCGGCCCTCGTAGTAGCGCAGGACCAGCATGGTGCGCTGGAGTTCGGGCAGCCGGGCCAGCGCCTGCCACAGGACCGCGCGCAGCTCGGTGCCGCGCATCGCGTCCGTGTCACCGGGCGTCTCCGGCAGTTCCTCGGTCGGGTACTCGTTGAGCTTGCGGCGCCGCCAGGCGCTGATGTGCAGGTTGGTCATGGTGCGGCGGAGGTATCCGCCGACCGCCGCCTTGTCACTGATCCGGTCCCACGCCCGGTAGGTCGAGAACAGCGCGCTCTGCAGCAGGTCCTCGGCCTCGAAACGGTCACCGGTGAGGTGGTAGGCGGTCGCGTACAGGGAGGCGCGGCGCTCCTGGACGTAGGCGGTAAACGCCGCTTCGGCATCTACGGTCTCCGCCGGCGAACGGCGCTCCCCCGAGCCCTCCCCGTACGCTGCTCCCCCGACGGTGCCCGTGGCGGCTGCCGCCGCGGACCCCTTGTTGATCTCCCCCGTAGGTGCGTCAACCACCGTCATGAACGCGGTGTGCTGACGCCCGGTGCCGCGAGCGCACCCCCGCCCTCCCCCACGCTCGAATCCGCTCGCGCGGGAGGGGCCCCCATCGGCACCGGACTTCTCGGCACCCCGGTGCACGTCGTGCAGACGCGTGACAACCGCGCTGGTGCTGATGCCGTGCAGCGTGTTCATCTCGCGCCCCCCGTCGTGGACTTCCGGTGTGCGGCCCGCCGGCTGGGGCGGGCTTCCTTGCCTGTGCCGAAAAGCTTGCCGCGGCACTTTCATGGCCGTGTCCGCCGACTGTCACAGACCTGTCACAGGGGTCGGTCACAGGTCGGCCACGGGGTCGTACACACACGTCGGCGGTACCAGGCGCATCGACTGGGCCCCACAGGTCGAACCCCGAGCCCTCCATGGGCCAGAATGAGCGCGTGCCTTCCCTGTTGCTGATCGAGGACGACGACGCCATCCGGACGGCCCTGGAGCTCTCACTGACGCGCCAGGGTCACCGCGTGGCGACCGCTGCCAGCGGTGAGGACGGTCTGAAGCTCCTGCGCGAGCAGCGGCCGGATCTGATCGTGCTGGACGTGATGCTGCCCGGCATCGACGGGTTCGAGGTGTGCCGTCGCATCCGGCGCACGGACCAGTTGCCGATCATCCTGCTGACCGCGCGCAACGACGACATCGACGTGGTCGTCGGGCTGGAGTCCGGCGCCGACGACTACGTCGTGAAACCGGTGCAGGGGCGCGTGCTCGACGCCCGGATCCGGGCCGTGCTGCGGCGCGGCGAGCGGGAGTCGAACGACGCGGCGAGCTTCGGCAGCCTCGTCATCGACCGCTCGGCGATGACCGTGACGAAGAACGGCGAGGACCTCCAGCTCACGCCGACCGAGCTGCGGCTGCTGCTGGAGCTGAGCCGGCGGCCGGGCCAGGCACTGTCCCGGCAGCAACTGCTGCGGCTGGTGTGGGAGCACGACTACCTGGGCGACTCGCGGCTCGTGGACGCGTGTGTCCAGCGGCTGCGCGCCAAAGTCGAGGACGTGCCGTCGTCCCCGACGCTGATCCGCACCGTGCGGGGTGTCGGCTACCGGCTGGACGCGCCTCAGTGACCCAGGCGCACCAAGGGGGGACCCGCGGCTGGACCGGGGCGCGCAAGGGAGTTCTGTCGCGGCTGCGCTTCACGAGCCTGCGGCTGCGACTGGTCGTCGTCTTCGGCCTGGTGGCGCTGACGGCCGCCGTGTCGGCGTCCGCGATCGCCTACTGGCTCAACCGCGAGGCCGTGCTCACCCGTACCCAGGACGCCGTGCTGCGGGACTTCGAGCAGGAGATGCAGAACCGGGCGGGCGCGCTGCCCGAGCGCCCGACGCAGGACGAGCTGCAGCACACCGCGGGCCAGATGGCGGGCAGCGACCAGCGCTTCAGCGTGCTGCTGGTCGGCCGCGACGCCGAGGGCAGGACCGTCTACGGCAGCTCCGGCGGGCTGAACGGCTTCTCGTCGCGCGACGTGCCGGTCTCGCTGCGCACGGCGGTCAACAAGACGCAGAAGCTCGACGGGACCAACAAGCACCCGCACCACCTGTACTGGCAGCGGATCGTCGACCACGACACGCCGTACCTGGTGGCCGGCACGCGGGTCATCGGCGGCGGTCCGACCGGGTACATGCTCAAGTCGTTGGAGCCGGAGGCCAAGGACCTCAACTCGCTGGCCTGGTCGCTGGGCATCGCCACGGGGCTCGCGCTGATCGGCTCGGCGCTGCTCGCGCAGGCCGCGGCGACGACCGTGCTGAAGCCGGTGCAGCGACTCGGGGCGGCCGCGCGGCGGCTCGGCGAGGGCAAGCTGGACACCCGGCTCAGGGTGTCGGGAACCGATGAACTCGCCGACCTGTCACGGACGTTCAACAACGCGGCCGAGGCACTGGAGAAACGGGTCGCCGACATGGCCGCACGCGACGAGGCGTCCCGGCGGTTCGTGGCGGACATGAGCCACGAGCTGCGGACGCCGCTCACCGCGATCACCGCCGTGACGGAGGTGCTCGAGGAGGAGCTGGAAGCGGAGACCGGCAGCATGGACCCGATGATCGAGCCCGCCGTCCGGCTGGTGGTCAGCGAGACGCGGCGGCTGAACGACCTGGTCGAGAACCTGATGGAGGTCACCCGCTTCGACGCGGGCACCGCCCGGCTCGTCCTGGACGACGTCGACCTCGCCGACCAGATCACCGCCTGCATCGACGCCCGCGCCTGGCTGGACGCGGTCGAGCTGGACGCCGAGCGGGGCCTGCACGCCCGCCTGGATCCGCGCCGCCTGGACGTCATCCTGGCCAACCTCATCGGCAACGCGCTCAAGCACGGCGGCTCCCCGGTGCGGGTGTCCGTGCGCGAGGCGGACGACTCGATCGTCATCGAGGTGCAGGACAACGGGCCCGGCATCCCGGAGGACGTCCTGCCGCACGTCTTCGACCGCTTCTACAAGGCCAGCGCCTCCCGGCCGCGTTCCGAGGGCAGCGGCCTGGGGCTGTCCATCGCGCTGGAGAACGCCCACATCCACGGGGGCGAGATCACCGCGGCCAACTCGCCCGACTCGGGCGCGGTGTTCACCCTGCGGCTCCCGCGCGGCACGTCCCCCGCGGAGGACCAGCCCGCCGAGGACGAGCAGAAGCCCGGGAGCGACACCGCCCGGCTCCAGGGCGAGGACTCGAAGGGGGACGCATGACGACCGCACGTCTCGCGGCCGTGTCTCGTGCGCTGGCCGTCCCGGCGCTCGCCGTGCTGCTGGCCGGCTGCGGGATCCGGGCCACGGAGGTGCCGACGAACTTCGGGCCCGCGCCCTCGCGGGTGCAGTGCTCGCTCGCCGAGCCGGACGTCTCCACGCAGGCCGCCCGGGGGCTGCCGGTGCAGGTGTTCCTGCTCTGCGGGTCCTCGCTGGTGACCGTCGACCGGACCGTGCGGGTGCCGGAGGGCGCGGCCGACTCCGAGCGACGCATCCTCGTCGCGCAGGGCCTGCTGGACCAGCTCGCCACACCGACGTCGACCGCCGAGAAGGAAGCCGGTTACAGCACGGACGTCCGCGACGGCATCACCGTCGGCGGGCCGCGCCCCGGCGACCCGGACGACACGCTGCGGCTGAGCACGGCACCGGTCGGCCTCACCTCGTACGCCCTCGCGCAGGTCGTCTGCACCTTCTCCGACTCCGCGGCGGCCGAGGGCGACGGCTCGGTGGTCCTGGGCGGCCCCGGGGCCGGGGCCCCGCGCCGCTACGAGTGCACCGACGAGGTGCGGGCCCGGCCGGGGAGCACGGAACCCCCGTCGAAGGACGTGGCCGGGGAGTGATCCGCCCGGGCTGTGGCGCATGCCTCACAGGCCTACCCGGGCCCATCCCGGAACCGATCCTGCCGGAGGCCGCGTCTAGGGGGGCGTGCAGCGTCAAGGCTCCATCGGCGGCAGCGCCGCGATCCGCATCCGTGTGACAGGGGGTGTCCTCCTCGTCGCCCACCTCGCGTTCGTCGCCTGGTTCACGCTGCGGCCGCTGGACGTGCCCTGGGTGATGCCCGCCAATCTGCGGCCGTTCGCCGGCATCCGGGCCGACCTCGCCCTGGGCTGGCCCGCGGCGGCCCGCCGGATCGGTGAGGGGCTGGCCCTGCTCGCCCCGCTGGGTGTACTGCTGCCGCTGGCCGGCGGCAGGCTGGTCGTCTCGCCGCTGGCGTCCCTGCTGCGCACCGTCGCGGCCGCCGCCCTGCTGTCGTGGGGCATCGAACTGCTGCAGACCGGCGTGCCCGGTCAGGTGGTCGACGTCGACTCGCTGTTCCTGAACACCGCGGGCGTGGCCCTCGCGCACCTCGCGCTGGTCCCGGTGGGCCGCTCCTGGCTGCGCCGCCGCACCACCGCCCGCCCGCTCCACACGCCCCTGCCCCCGGAGGAGCCGGCTCAGGGTCGGACCCCGACGATTCCCAGGGTCGGGATCGCCCCGTGGAGCGACGCTTTGCCCCCTTCGTCTCCGTAGCGTGGAGCGCAGATGGGGTACTCGGACGAGAGGCCTCACCCACCCTGACGAAGGAGTCGCACATGTCCCGCCTCGCCCGCCCCACCCACGGCCGCATGATCGGCGGAGTGTGCGCCGCGCTGGCACGGCGCTTCGGCACCTCCGCGACCACGATGCGAGTGATCTTCCTGATCTCGTGCCTGCTGCCCGGCCCGCAGTTCCTGCTGTACATCGCGCTGTGGATCGTGCTGCCCTCGGAGGACAAGACGCCCGGCAAGACCCAGACGGCCTGGTAAGACCGTGCGCGAGAACGCCGATGGGGCGCACCCCGTGCGGGTGCGCCCCATCGGCATGGGTGGCCGCCTCGGCGGGAGGCTCAGCCGACCGGCACGCCGTTCACCGGCAGGCCGTGCGTGGGCAGCCCCTGCACCGGCAGCCCGCCCAGCAGCTTGGCGGCCGGGCCCGTCGGGCCCTTGGCGAGCAGCTGCTCGGCGACCGGCTGCGCGGCGGCCAGACCGGCACCGGCCGCCGTCTGCCCCTGCCCCAGCGCCTCACCCGAGCCCGGAAGCGTCTGGGAGAGCTGCTCCGCCGGGAGCGCCGCGGTGACGGTCTCCAGCGTCTGGGCGGTGTCCGGGAGGGCCGGGGCGGCGTTGGCGGCACCCGCACCGGCGGCGGCGAAGGCGGCACCGAGAGCGGCGACACCGAGGGACTTGGCAGCAGACTGCTTCATGAAATGCGTCCTCGTAACGGGATGAGGGAGTGGGGAGCGGTCCAGTGACCGTAAACACCCGGCGCCACCCGCCGCAAACATCGAAATGCGGACGGATTGTGAACGCTGCCCGAACCCACTGGGCGCCGAATACGCCCGGATCAGCCCTCCGAATCGGAAGAACCGCTGGTGGAAGCGGTCTGACGGAACAGCCATTCGGATTTCAGCTCGGCATATCCGGGCTTGATGACGTCATTGATCATGGCCAGTCGTTCATCGAAAGGAATGAACGCTGATTTCATCGCATTGACGGAGAACCACTGCATGTCGTCGAGCGTGTATCCGAATGCCTCGACGAGATGCTCGAATTCGCGGCTCATGCTGGTGTGGGACATCAGGCGGTTGTCCGTGTTGACCGTGGCGCGGAAGTGCAGCCGGCGCAGCAGCCCGATGGGGTGCTCGGCGTACGAGGCGGCGGCGCCGGTCTGGAGATTGGAGCTCGGGCACAGCTCCAGCGGGATGCGCTTGTCCCGGACGTAGGAGGCGAGCCGCCCGAGCTCGACGCGGCCGTCCTCGTGGACCTGGATGTCGTCGATGATCCGCACACCGTGCCCGAGCCGGTCGGCGCCGCACCACTGCAGGGCCTGCCAGATGGAGGGCAGCCCGAAGGCCTCGCCCGCGTGGATGGTGAAGTGGTTGTTCTCGCGCTTGAGGTACTCGAAGGCGTCGAGGTGCCGGGTGGGCGGGTAGCCGGCCTCGGCTCCCGCGATGTCGAAACCCACCACTCCCAGATCGCGGTGGCGGTTGGCGAGTTCGGCGATCTCCAGGGCGCGGGCCGCGTGCCGCATGGCGGTGAGCAGCGCGCCGACGCGGATGCGCAGGCCGTTCTCCCGTGCGCGCCGCTCCCCTTCCCGGAAGCCCTCGTTGACGGCCTCGACGACCTCCTCGAGGCGGAGGCCGCCCTCCAGGTGCTGCTCGGGGGCGTAGCGCACCTCGGCGTAGACGACGCCGTCCCCGGCCAGGTCCTCGACGCACTCGGCGGCGACCCGGACCAGGGCGTCGCGGGTCTGCATGACGCCGACGGTGTGGGAGAACGTCTCCAGGTACCGTTCCAGGGAACCGGAGTCGGCGGCCTCGCGGAACCAGACGCCGAGCTTCTCCGGGTCGGTGTCGGGGAGCTGCGAGTAGCCGCTCTCGCGGGCGAGTTCGACGATCGTGCCGGGGCGCAGACCGCCGTCGAGGTGGTCGTGCAGCAGAACCTTGGGCGCCCGGCGGATCTGGTCCGGTGTCGGGGTGTTCGCGATGGTCTGGCTCGTCATTTCCGCACTCTAACTCCTACGCGCGTAGATGGCGCGTTCCCGGTTGCTCGACGTTTTCGTCGATACGTAACGGTGACCCCGAGGACGGGTCGGGTACACCCGCGCTTCTGACACTGTTCTGTCATGGCACACCAAGCGACGCCGGTTCGCAGGGCCCGGCTGGGCAGGGCACTCGGTCCGGAGCCGACGGCGGTGAGCGGCGCGGTGCTGCTGCTCCCCGGCGGCGACGAGGTCTCCGGCCGCAGACCGTCGCCCATGCTGGCGACCGCCTCCATGCGCGGCGTCGGGCGCCGCCTGGCCCGCGCGGGCCGGGACGAGGGTCTCGCCGCGCACGTGGTGCACTACCGCTACCGCGGGTGGAACGGCAGCGAGGCCAATCTCGCGCAGGACGCGACCTGGGCGGCCGACGAGATCGTACGGCGGTACGGCGACGTCCCCGTCTGCCTCGTCGGCCTGGGGATGGGCGGCCGGGCGGGACTGCGGGCCGGGGGCCACGAGGCCGTCAACTCCGTTCTGGCGCTCGCCCCTTGGCTGCCGGAGGAGGACGTCGCGACGCCACCCGAACCGGTGAAGCAGCTGGCCGGGCGCCAGGTGCTGATCGTGCACGGCACGAACGACGGACGGACGGATCCCGAGCTGTCGTTCCGGCTGGCGGCGCGGGCGAAGAAGGCGAACCGGGACGTGTGCCGGTTCGAAGTGCACGCGGACGGACACGGGTTGCATCAGTACCGGGACGAAGTCCTGGCGCTGGCGGAGGACTTCGTGATGGGGGCGCTGTTCGGACGGGCGGTGTCGCGTCCCGTACGGGACGCGTTCGCCGCGCCGCCGCCGCTGGGGCTGCGGATGCCGCTCGCCGCGGGGTTCAGTCCTTCGCGGCGGTAGCGCCGTTCGGGTCGCCGTGACGTCCGGAGTGCCGGATGCGTGCGGTCGCTCGCGCCCACGCGGCGGAGCCGCACATCGACACTGCCCCGCGCCCCCGGGCTCAGGGCAGCAGATTGCCCCTCCTGGAGAGCAGGAACTTCTTGAAGGCCGCCACCGGGGGTGTGTCCGGGTGGCCTTCCAGCCAGGCCACGCCGATCTCGCGGGCCGCCCGCGGGGCCGTGACCGTCAGTTCCACCACCCCTGGACGGGGAACGGCGGGTGGTGGCAGGAGGGCCACTCCCAGGCCCGCCGCCACCAGGCCCCGCAGGGTCTCCGCCTCCTCCCCCTCGAAGGCGATGCGGGGCTTGAAGCCGGCCTCCTTGCAGAGGTCGTCGGTGATGCGGCGCAGACCGTAGCCGGGTTCCAGGGTGACGAAGGTTTCGTCGGCCGCCTCGGCGAGGCGGATACGGCGGCGGCCCGCGAGGGAGTGGTCGGCGGGGACGACCAGCCGCAGCTTCTGCTCGTCCAGGCGGCGGGCCACCAGGTCGGGGGCGTCCGGCACCGGGGACGTCAGGCACAGGTCGAGCTCGCCGGCGCGCAGGCGTTCCAGCATGGCCTCGCCGTAGTTCTGGACGAGGCTGAAGCGGACGCGCGGGTGGTCGGCCCGGAAGGCGTGCAGGAGGCCCGGGACGGTCTCGGCGCCCATGGTGTGCAGGAAGCCGAAGGCGACCTTGCCGGTGGTCGGGTCGGCGTCGGCGCGCACCTCCTCGGCGGCGCGCTCGACCTCGGCCAGGGCGCGTTCGACGGAGGTGAGGAAGGTGCGGCCGGCCGGGGTGAGGGAGACCGTGCGGCCGTGCCGGGCGAACAGGTCGACGCCGAGGTCCTGCTCCAGGCGGGCCATGGACCGGGACAGGGTCGACTGGGGCACGTTCATCTCCTGGGCGGCGCGGGTGACGTGCTCGGTGCGGGCGACGCCCGCGAAGTACGCGAGGCGCGGCGCCAGCACCTTCGACATCTCTGCCCTGTCTTCTGTGTCACTGCTTGGTGACAGGCGACCCTGTGAGCTCGGTTGATGCACCATGGGAACGATTATGACCGTTCCGTGCATTGGACGGATGAATACGGCGTCCGTAGGTTCGAGGCATGTCTCCCGCCAGTACCGGGGCGTCCACCGTCGTGGGCGCCGATGTCTCTGTTCCTGCTGCCGACTCACGTGTGTCCCCGGGCGGCCCCGGCTACCGCCGGATGAGCTTCGCCCTCTTCCTCGCGGGTGTCGCGACCTTCGCGCTGCTGTACTCCACGCAGGCGCTGCTCCCGCTGATCTCCGGCGAGTTCGGGGTGGCGGCGAGCGACGCGAGCTGGACGGTGGCCGCCGCGACGGGCGGGCTGGCGCTGTTCGTGCTGCCGATGAGCGCCCTGTCGGAGCGCTTCGGACGCCGTGCGGTGATGACCGCCTCGCTGGCCGTGGCCGTCACGCTCGGGCTGCTGGTACCGCTGGCCCCCTCCCTCGGCATGCTGATCGCGCTGCGGGCGCTGCAGGGCGCCGCCCTGGCCGGGCTGCCGGCGTCGGCGACCGCGTATCTCGCGGAGGAGGTCAGCCCCAGGGCGCTGGTCACCGCGATCGGGCTGTTCGTCGCGGGCAACAGCGTGGGCGGGATGAGCGGCCGGGTCATCACCGGCTGGGTCGCGCAGGAGTGGGGCTGGCGGGTCGCCGTCGGTGTCATCGGCGTGATCGCGGTGGCGTGTGCGGTGGCCTTCCGGCTGCTGCTCCCCGCCCCGAAGCACTTCAGGGCCGGTTCGCTGCGGCCGCGCGTCCTGGCCCGCACGGTCCGCGACCACCTGTCCGACCCGCTGCTGTGCCGGCTGTACGCGATCGGCGCGCTGTTCATGACGGTGTTCGGCGGCGTGTACACGGTCATCGGCTACCGGCTGACCGAGGCTCCGTTCTCGCTGCCGCAGGGCATCATCGGCTCGATCTTCCTGGTGTACCTGGTCGGTACGGTGTCGGCGTCGACGGCGGGCCGGCTGGTCGGCCGGCTGGGCCGCCGGGGCGCGCTGTACGCGGCGGGCGGCACGACGACGGCCGGCCTGCTGCTGTCCCTGGCGGGCTCCCTCCCGCTGGTCCTGCTGGGCCTGGTCCTCATCACGGGTGGCTTCTTCGCGGGCCACGCGGTCGCCTCCTCGGCGGTCAGCAAGACGGCCGCGCACGGCCGCGCCCAGGCCTCGGCGCTGTACCAGTCGGCGTACTACATCGGCTCCAGCGCGGGCAGCACGGTCGGCGCGATCGCCTTCCACACGGGCGGCTGGGCCGGGACGGTCGGGGTCGGGCTCCTCGCGGTCGTGGGTGTCGTGACGATCACCGTCTTCGGAACGCGGGCGGCGCGGCTGCAGCGCCACCGGCTGGCCACCGCTGCCTGATTCCTGCTGACGATCCCCCTGGCCGGGGCCGGTTGTCAGTGGGTGCGGATAACGTCCGCGCCGACTGATCACCGAACCGGGCAGGGGGATTTTCCATGGAGTTCCGGGTGGACCGTACCGAGTTCGCCGACGCCGTGGGCCGGGCGGCACGCGCGCTGCCCGGACGGACGCCGGTGCCGGTGCTGGGCGGGCTGCTGCTGGAGGCGGACGGGGGGCGGCTGGCCGTGACGGGGTTCGACTTCGAGGCGGCGGTCCGGGTGGAGGCCGAAGCGGAGGTCACGGCTCCCGGGCGGGTGCTCGTCCCGGGGCGGCGGCTGCTGGACGTCTGCCGGGTACTGCCGGACGGGCCGGTGGGCTGCGTCCTGGAGGCCTCGCGGTTCACGGTGGAGGCGGACGGCACGCGCTTCGGGCTGTCGACGCTGCCGCTCGCCGAGTACCCGTCCCTGCCCACGCCGCCCGCGGCCTACGGCACCGTCGACGCCGCCGCCTTCGCGACCGCCGTCGCCCAGGTGACGGTCGCCGCCGGACGCGACGACACGCTGCCCCTGCTGACGGGCGTCCAGCTGCGCCTCGACGGCGGGGAGATGACCCTCGCGGCCTCGGACCGCTACCGGTACGCGGTGCGGCGGCTGGGATGGAAACCGGAGGCCGCCGCCGACGACCGGGTCGTGGAGGCCCTGCTGCCCGCGCGGCGGCTGCTGGACGTGGCGCGGTCGCTGGGGCGTGGCGGGGACGTGCGGATCGGGTGGGAGCCGGGCGGCGGACTGGTCGGCTTCGAGTGCGGGCGGACACGGACCGCGCTGCGGCTGCTGGACGGGCGGCTGCCGTCGTACACGTCCCTGTTCACCATGGCGGGGGCCGCGGTCGCCGAGGTGGAGCGCGAGGGACTCGCGGAGGCGGTGCGGCGGGTCGCGGTGGTGGCGGAGGCGAACAGCCCGGTGCGGCTGGACTTCTCGGCCGACGGATCCGTACGGCTGCGCGCCGGTTACGGGGACGACGTGGCGGCCCAGCGGCTGCCCGCGACGCTGAGCGGCGCCGACGAGATGCCGGTGGCGTTCAGCCCGGCCTACCTGCTGGACGCGCTGACGTCCTTCGAGAGCCCGCGCGTACGCCTGGAACTGCTCGGGGCGGGGCAGCGGGCACTGCTGCACGCCGTGGCGGGCGACGGGGACACGGGTGCGGCCGCGGCGGCCGGGGAGCACCGGCATCTGCTCATGTCGGTCAGGGAGCTCGTGTGAAGGCCCGCGGACCTGTCGCATCCGGCCTGGAGCACCTGCTTCCACCTGCGCCTTTGTGCGCTCGAGGGGCCGTTGTCAGTGGGCTGCGGTAGCTTCCGAAGTGCTGGGGCGCAAAGGCGCGTGAACAGAACTTCCGCAGGGGTGGGTGGAGATGGCGAACGGCACGGCGACACCGACGGACCTGGACATCAGGCTGGAGGCACACCGGACCGAGCTGACGGGGTACTGCTACCGGATGCTCGGCTCCTCCTTCGAGGCCGAGGACGCGGTGCAGGACACGATGGTCCGCGCCTGGCGCAGCTACGCCACGTTCGAGGGCCGCTCCAGCCTGCGCTCCTGGCTCTACCGCATCGCGACCAACGTGTGCCTGGACATGCTGACCGCGGGCAACAAACGCGCCCGGCCCATGGACCTCACCGAGTCCACGCCGCTCGCCCGGGCCGCCCTCTCCCCCCGACCGGACAACACCTGGCTGGAGCCCATGCCGGACGCCCGTGTGCTGCCCACGACCGGTGACCCGGCGGAGGCGGCGATCGCCAGGGAGTCCGTGCGGCTCGCCTTCATGGCCGCCCTGCAGCAGCTCCCGGCCAAGCAGCGGGCCGTGCTGATCCTTCGCGAGGTCCTGGCCTGGAAGGCCAGTGAGGTCGCCGAGCTGCTGGACACCTCGGTGGCGTCGGTCAACAGCGCCCTCCAGCGGGCCCGCGCGACCCTGGCCGAGCGGCAGGAACCGGGCGCCGACGCGGCCGTCTCCGACCCGCTGGACGAGGACCAGCAGAAGCTGCTGGACCGCTACGTGGCGGCCTTCGAGGGCTACGACATGACGGCGCTGACGGCCCTGCTGCACGAGGACGCGGTCATGACGATGCCGCCGTTCGACCTGTGGCTGACCGGCACGCGGGACATCACCGGCTTCATGACCACCCTCGGCGCGCCCTGCGCGGGCTCCCGCCTGGTGCCCGTCCAGGTCAACGGCCTGCCGGGGTTCGCCCAGTACAAGCCCGACCCCGAGAAGGGCGGCTTCACGCCGTGGGCGGTCCAGGTACTGGAGATCTCAGACGGCCGGATCACCGGGTTCCACTGCTTCCTCGACACCCAGCGCT
Organism: Streptomyces sp. NPDC057424; assembly: GCF_042803315.1. Taxonomy (NCBI): domain Bacteria; kingdom Bacillati; phylum Actinomycetota; class Actinomycetes; order Kitasatosporales; family Streptomycetaceae; genus Streptomyces; species Streptomyces sp. NPDC057424. Next base: position 7,808 of record NZ_JBHVCP010000056.1, on the reverse strand, counting down.
GGTTCCCGCTCTTCGACCTCCCCCTCCACCTCGAAGCGGAGACCGACCAGGTCGAGCAGGGCGCGTAGGGCGGGGTCGGGGTCGCGCAGCCGGATCCGGCCCCCGGCCCGGCGGGCGGCCAGCTGGAGTCTCGCCAGCAGGTCGACGGCGGCGAGCCCCGACGGCCCCAGGCCCGCGACATCGCACACCACGACCCGGGCACCGCTGCCGTGCAGCAGTGCCCGGACATCGTCGCTGAGCCCTCTCGCCTCGTCCCGGGTGACAGGGCCGGGCAGTACGAGCACGGGCGGTGTCATGGCGTCCACGATCGGTAGACCGGGCGGGCGGCCGTAACTCATCGCGTCTGTCCGTCCTGCCGGCGCCGCGAGGATCACATGGAGAGGATTGCAGTCCTCGGGCGCGCGTCCGTCTCCTGCCAGATCCGGACGGGGGCGTCCCACTCGTGGCCGTCGGCCGTCGAGTGGTCGACGGTGAGTGCGCTCATGACGGTTTCCCCCATCGGTGCGTCACCGATCCCAGCACGCCGAACGGGACTGGTGCGGGTCCACCAGTCCCGTTCGTCCGAATGAGGAAACCCCAGGTCAGGCGATACGTTCCAGCACGACCGGCGACGCGGTGAAGTCCGTGCCGGGGGCCGCCACGTCGTAGGAGCCCTCGATCGACTGGAGCGCGTACTCGAAGCGTTCCGGGGTGTCCGTGTGGAGGGTCAGCAGGGGCTGGCCCTCGGTGACCTGGTCGCCCGGCTTGGCGTGCATCTCGATGCCCGCGCCCGCCTGGACCGGGTCCTCCTTGCGGGCCCGTCCCGCGCCGAGGCGCCAGGCCGCGACGCCGATGTCGTAAGCGTCGAGGCGGGTGAGGACGCCCGAGGCCGGGGCCTTGATCACGTGCTGTTCGCGAGCCACCGGAAGCGCCGCGTCCGGGTCGCCGCCCTGGGCCGTGATCATGCGGCGCCAGACGTCCATCGCCGAGCCGTCGGCCAGGGCCTTCGCCGGGTCGGCGTCCCTGACGCCGGCCGCGTCGAGCATCTCGCGGGCCAGGGCGACCGTCAGCTCGACCACGTCCGCCGGGCCGCCGCCCGCCAGGACCTCCACCGACTCGCGGACCTCCAGGGCGTTGCCGGCCGTGAGGCCGAGGGGCGTGGACATGTCCGTGAGGAGCGCGACCGTCTTCACGCCGTGGTCCGTGCCCAGGCCGACCATCGTGGAGGCCAGTTCGCGGGCGTCCTCCAGCGTCCGCATGAAGGCGCCCGTGCCGACCTTCACGTCCAGGACCAGGGAGCCCGTGCCCTCGGCGATCTTCTTCGACATGATCGAGGAGGCGATCAGCGGGATCGCCTCGACGGTGCCGGTGACGTCCCGGAGGGCGTAGAGCTTCTTGTCGGCGGGGGCCAGGCCGTCGCCCGCCGCGCAGATCACCGCGCCGGTGCCGTCCAGGACGGACAGCATCTCCTCGTTGGAGAGCAGAGCGCGCCAGCCGGGGATCGACTCCAGCTTGTCCAGGGTGCCGCCGGTGTGGCCGAGGCCCCGGCCCGACAGCTGGGGGACGGCCGCGCCGCAGGCGGCGACCAGGGGGGCCAGCGGGAGCGTGATCTTGTCGCCGACGCCGCCCGTGGAGTGCTTGTCGGCGGTCGGGCGGGACAGCGACGAGAAGTCCATGCGCTCGCCGGAGGCGATCATCGCGGCCGTCCAGCGGGCGATCTCGCGGCGGTTCATGCCGTTGAGCAGGATGGCCATCGCGAGGGAGGACATCTGCTCGTCGGCGACCTCCCCGCGGGTGTACGCGTCGATGACCCAGTCGATCTGCTCGTCGCTGAGCTCGCCGCGGTCCCGCTTGGTGCGGATGACGGAGATGGCGTCCATGGCCATGGCGTGGATTCCTTCCGAGGGTTCCAGAAACCGTACGGCCCCCCTGAGCCGGTCGCGTGAGCAACTCAGGGGGGCCGCACGGGGATTACTTGGTGAGGTGCTCCGGGCCGAAAGCCTGGGGCAGCATCTCCGACAGCGGCAGGATGCCCGCCGGGGTCTCCAGCAGGAGGTCCGGGCCGCCGAACTCGTGGAGCAGCTGGCGGCAGCGGCCGCACGGGACCAGCGTGGCGCCGTCGCGGTCGACGCAGGTGAAGTGCGTCAGCCGGCCGCCGCCGGTGTTGTGCAGCTCGGAGACCAGGCCGCACTCGGCGCACAGGCCGAGCCCGTACGAGGCGTTCTCGACGTTGCAGCCGGAGATGATCCGGCCGTCGTCGACGAGGGCGGCCACGCCGACCGGGTAACCGGAGTACGGGGCGTAAGCCCGGGACATGGCGTCCCGGGCCACGGCGCGCAGCTTCTCCCAGTCGACGGCCGGGCCGGCGTCGGTCACTTGCCCTGCCCCTTCCGGTACTGCATGCCGTTCGCCCTCGGCATCCGCAGACGCTGGGCGGACAGCGCGAGGACCACCAGGGTGATGACGTACGGCGTGGCGGAGACGACCTGGTTCGGGACCTCGTCGGTGGTGGCGTACCAGGCGAACACCAGGGCGCCCAGGACCAGGGTGACCACGGCCGGGACGTACTTCTTGCGGACCACCAGCCAGATGGCGCCGATGACCAGCAGCAGCGCGCCGAGCAGGAGCAGGGCGTGCACGTTGGCGGAGCCGCCGCGCAGGTTGAGGCTGTCGGTGTAGCCGAACAGGCCCGCGCCGAGGGCGAGGCCGCCCGGCATCCAGTTGCCGAAGATCATCGCCGCGAGGCCGATGAAGCCGCGGCCGCTGACCTGGCCCTCCAGGTAGAAGGGGTTGGCCACGATGGACAGGAAGACACCGCCGAGGCCGGCCAGACCGCCGGAGATGACGACGGCGATGTACTTGTACTTGTAGACGTTGACGCCGAGGGACTCGGCGGCGACCGGGTTCTCACCGCAGGAGCGCAGCCGCAGACCGAAGGCCGTGCGCCACAGGATCCACCAGGTGGCGGGGATCAGCCCGATGGCGATCAGGGTCAGCCAGGAGACGTCGGTGACCAGGCCGCCGAGCAGGCCGGCGATGTCGGAGACGAAGAACCAGCCCTGGTCGTTGAGGTCCCTGAGCGCGTCGGACAGGCCCGGCACGGTGAAGTTGCCGAGGGATTCCACCGCCGGGGACTGCTTGGCGGAGCCGCCCGTGTGGCCCTCGAAGGCTAGGGGCGCGAGGTAGCGGGTGGCGCCGAGGGCGAGGATGTTGATGGCCACACCGGAGACGATGTGGTTGACGTTGAAGGTGACGGTGACGAAGGCGTGCAGCAGACCGCCGATCGCGCCGCCGGCGATGCCGACCAGGACACCGGTCCACGGGCCCCACTGGAAGCCGGCCCAGGCGCCGAACCAGGTGCCGAGGATCATCATGCCCTCGAGGCCGATGTTGATCACGCCCGCGCGCTCGGCCCACAGACCGCCGAGACCGGCGAGGCCGATCGGCACGGCGAGCTGGAGCGCGGTGGACATCTGGCTGACGTTGGTGATGCCGTTGGCGCCGGTGATGAGGCGGACCATCGAGGTGAGCGCCAGTCCGCCGGCGATGATGAGCAGCAGGACGGGCCACGACAGGCGGCGGCCGGTCGGCGCCGCGGGCTGCAGCGTGGGCTGGTTGACGTCGGTCGCGGTGGTCATCGGCCAGCCACCTCCTTCGTGTTCTGAGCGCCGAGGACGTGACCGGCGGCGAGTTCGGCGCCGACGCGGCGCTGCTGGCGGCGCAGCCCCCATTCGCGGACGGCCTCGTAGGAGACGACGACCGAGAGCACGATCAGGCCCTGCATGATGACCGCGATCTCCTTGTCGTAGCCGTGGAAGTCCAGCTCGGGCGAGGCCTTGTCGAGCCAGGCCCACAGCAGGGCGGCGAAGGCGATGCCCACGGGGCTGTTGCGGCCCAGCAGGGCGATGCCGATGCCGAGGAAGCCGATACCGGTGGGGAAGTTCAGGCTGTAGGTGTGGGTGTCGCCGAGCAGGATCGGCAGGCCGGCGAGGCCCGCGATGCCGCCGGAGATCAGCATGGCGCTGAGCACCATGCGCCCCGGGTCCACGCCGCTGGCCGCGGCGGCGGTCTGCGACGCGCCGGAGGCGCGCAGGTCGAAGCCGAAGCGGGTGCGGTTGAGGACGACCCAGTAGCCGATGCCGAGCAGGACGGCGAGCACCACCAGGCCGTAGATCTCGCCGGCCGCGCCCATGGGGATGCCGGGGATCCAGCCGGACTCGGACATCTCGCCGGTGGTGTTGTTGTTGCCGACCTTCACACCGAAGACGGTCGGCAGCCACAGGTAGGCGATCACGGAGGTGGCGACCGCGTTGAGCATGATCGTGGCGACGACCTCGCTGACGCCGCGCGTGACCTTGAGGACACCGGCGATACCGGACCAGAAGGCGCCGGTGAGGACGGCCGTCAGGAGCAGCAGCGGGACCTGCAGGACGGCCGGCAGGTTCATGTGGGCGCCGACGACGGCGGCCATCATGGCGCCGAGCTGGTACTGGCCGTCGACGCCGATGTTGAACAGGTTCATCCGGAAGCCGATGGCCACCGCGAGGGCCGCGATGTAGTACATCGAGGCCTGGTTGATGATCAGGACCTGGATGTCGGAGAAGCCCAGCTGCTCGAACATCAAGGCGAACGGCTCGAACGGGCTCTTGCCGGACGCGATCAGCACGATCGCGCTCAGGACGAAGGCCACGGCGAGCGCGATGACCGGCCCGGCCACCGCGAGGAGCACGCGCTCCTTGTCGAACTTCTTCATCAGCGGGCCTCGTCTTCCGGAGACTCGGGGGCGTCGGCCTTCGAGGTCTCGGGGGTGTCGTCGTGCTCGAGGTGCCCTGCGGCGGCACCGGTCATGGCCGAGCCGAGCTCCTCGGGGGTGATGGTGGCCGGGTCGGCGTCCGCGACCAGCTTGCCGTCGTAGATCACGCGCAGCGTGTCGGACAGGCCGATCAGCTCGTCCAGGTCGGCGGAGATCAGCAGCACGGCCAGGCCCTCGTGGCGGGCCTCGCGGATGTGGTCCCAGATGGCGGCCTGGGCGCCGACGTCCACGCCCCGGGTCGGGTGGGCGGCGATGAGGAAGCGCGGCTTGTGGCTCATCTCGCGGCCGACGATCAGCTTCTGCTGGTTGCCGCCGGACAGGGAGGCGGCGGTGACGTCGATGCCGGGGGTGCGCACGTCGTACGCCTCGACGATGCGGCGGGTGTCCTCCTGGGCGGCCTTCGGGTCCAGCCAGACGCCCTTGGCGAGGGGCTTCTCGGTGACGTGGCCGAGGATGCGGTTCTCCCAGAGGGGTGCCTCCAGGAGGAGGCCGTGGCGGTGCCGGTCCTCGGGGATGTAGCCGATGCCCTGCTCGCGGCGCCTGCGGGTGGGCCAGGCGGTGATCTCCTCGTCGGCGAGCCGGATGGTGCCGGAGTCGGCGTGCTTGAGGCCGATGAGGGCGTCGACCAGTTCGGTCTGGCCGTTGCCCTCGACTCCGGCGATGCCGAGGACCTCGCCCGCGTGGATGGTGAAGGTGATGTCGTCGAGGAGGGCCTTGCCGCCGGGGGCCGCCAGGCGCAGCTTGTCGACGCTGATGACCGGGCGGTCGGTGACGGTGGACTCGGCCGTCTCGGGCGTGGGCAGCTCGCTGCCGACCATCATCTCGGCGAGCTGGCGCGGAGTGGTCTCGGCGGGGACGGCCGTGCCGACGGTGGTGCCGCGGCGGATGACGGTGATCTCGTCGGCGACGGAGAGCACCTCGCCGAGCTTGTGCGAGATGAAGATGACCGACAGGCCCTCGGAGCGCAGTTCGCGCAGGTTGGCGAAGAGGGCGTCGACCTCCTGCGGGACGAGCACGGCGGTCGGCTCGTCCAGGATGAGGGTGGTGGCGCCGCGGTAGAGGACCTTGAGGATCTCCACGCGCTGGCGGGCGGCGACGCCGAGCTCCTCGACCAGGAGGTCGGGCTTGACGCCGAGGCCGTAGCGCTCGGAGAGGTCCTTGATCTTGCGGCGGGCCTTGGCGCCGATGCCGTGGAGCTTCTCGCTGCCGAGGACGACGTTCTCGAGGACCGTGAGGTTGTCGGCGAGCATGAAGTGCTGGTGGACCATGCCGATGCCGCGGACGATCGCGTCGGCCGGCGAGGAGAAGCTGACCTGCTCGCCGTTGACGGCGATGGTGCCCTCGTCCGGCTTCTGCATGCCGTAGAGGATCTTCATCAGCGTCGACTTGCCGGCGCCGTTCTCTCCGACGAGGGCGTGGACGGTGCCCTTGCGGACGCTGAGGTGGATGTCGTGGTTGGCCACGACACCGGGGAAACGCTTGGTGATCCCGGCGAGTTCGACGGCGGTCACCGATTCGTTGACCGCCGCTCCGGCCGGAGGGCTGCTGGACGCGTTGATGGCGCACTCTCCTGGGGACGGGGGCCGTCTACGCGCGTAGCGCCCCTACGGCATACAAAGGGGCCGACGCCCCGCGCCAACGGGGTACGAGGAGCAGCCTCCCCGCACCCCGTCGAGCGGACGTAACCCCGGGGGTTACCGCCTGCTTCGAGGCAGTCGCTCGTCAGCTGCTCTTGACCTTGATCTCGCCGCTGATGATCTTCTCCTTGGCCGTCTTGATGGCTGCCTGGAGCTCGGCGTCGTCCGCGAACTTCGGGTTGGAGTTCGACAGGCCCACCTCGCCGGTCTTCAGATCGCCACGAACGATACCGGTCTCGGGCTTGCCGTCCTCGACCGACTTCGCCAGGTTGTACACCGCCTTGGCGACGTCCTTCATCGCCGAGGTCAGGATGAAGTCCTTGTACTTGGCAAGGGCTTCCTGCTGGTACTGGTCGGAGTCGACACCGATGGCCCACACCTTCTTGGTGGCGGCGGCCTCGATCACACCCTGACCGGACAGGCCGGCGGCCGCGTAGACCACGTCGGCCTTCTTCTCGATCTGACCCTCAGCGGCCGTCTTGCCCTTGTCGGGGCTGGAGAAACCACCCTCCTCGGCCGTCTGGGTCAGGTACTGGGAAAGGACCTTGACCTTCGGGTTCGTGTCCTTGACGCCCTGCTCGAAGCCCGCCTGGAACTTGTGGATCAGCGGGATGTCCACACCGCCCACGAAGCCGACGACGTTCGACTTGGTGCTCTTGGCGGCGGCGACACCGGCCAGGTAGGAGGCCTGCTCCTCGCTGAAGACCAGGTCGGCGACGTTCTTGGTGTTGATCGTGGCGTCGTCGACGATGCCGAAGGTGGTGTCCGGGAACTTCTCCGCGGCACCCTTCACGGCCGAGGCGTACGCGTAGCCGACGCCGATGACCGGGTTGTAGCCCTGCTTGGCCAGCGAGGAGAGGCGCTGCTCCTTGTCGGCGCCCGTCTCGCCGTCGGTGGGCTCGACGTCGGCCGTCTGGTAGCCGAACTCCTTCTTCGCCTGCTCGAGGCCGGCGTAGGCCGCGTCGTTGAAGGACTGGTCACCCTTGCCGCCGACGTCGTACGCGATGGCGAGACCCTTGTCGCCCTTCGAGTCCGACGACCCGGAGGTCGAGGTGCTGCCGCAGGCGGAGAGCGCGAGGGCCAGGGAGGCGGTCGCTGCGCCTGCGACCGTGATCCGGGATATCCGGCGCATGTGTGGGTGCTCCTGTCGTACAACGAGGTCGCACAGCGCCGGGACGGTTCAGCTTCAGCGCTGGCTTCGCCGCAGATTAACGCGCGTAGACCTGCCTGAAAACCCCTTCTGTCCACCTTGTTATGCGCCCGTGGCCAAGCCATCACCGGCCCATGGCTCGCGTGTTGCCGACCGCAAACGGGGCGTGGCGCTGGGTGATCCGGCTTCCGGGAGGCCGGGACGCACGGAGCGGGCGGACACCTGGGGC
>NZ_JBHVCP010000055.1:0-50294 GCF_042803315.1 Streptomyces sp. NPDC057424 | reverse complement strand
GGCGTGGGCCCCCTGAACAGCCCGGGGGCCCACGCCGCGGACAACCCCTACGAGCGCGGCCCGGCCCCCACCACCTCCGGCATCGAGGCGCTGCGCGGCCCGTACGCCGTGTCGCAGACGTCCGTCTCCTCGCTGTCCGCCACCGGTTTCGGCGGCGGCACCGTCTACTACCCGACGAGCACGAGCGACGGCACCTTCGGCGCGGTTGCCATCTCGCCCGGCTACACCGCCTACGAGTCGTCCATCGCGTGGCTCGGTCCACGCCTGGCCTCGCAGGGCTTCGTGGTGTTCACCATCGACACCCTCACCACGCTCGACCAGCCCGACTCCCGCGGCCGCCAGCTGCTGGCGGCGCTGGACCACCTCACCGAGCGCAGCTCGGTGCGTACCCGTGTCGACGCCTCTCGCCTCGGCGTCATGGGCCACTCGATGGGCGGCGGCGGCAGCCTGGAGGCCGCCACGTCACGCCCGGCCCTCCAGGCGGCCATCCCGTTGACCCCGTGGAACCTCGACAAGACCTGGCCCGAGGTCACCACGCCGACCCTGATCTTCGGAGCCGACGGAGACACCATCGCCCCGGTCGCCTCCCACGCCGAACCCTTCTACTCGAGCCTGCCCTCCACGCTGGACCGGGGCTACCTGGAGCTGAACTCGGCGACGCACTTCACCCCGAACGCGTCGAACACGACGATCGCGAAGTACAGCATTTCCTGGCTCAAGCGGTTCATCGACAACGACACCCGCTACGAGCAGTTCCTGTGCCCGCAACCCCGGCCGAGTCTGACCATCGAGGAGTACCGGGGCAACTGCCCGCACGGTTCCTGACAACCCGCGCCCCGGGCTGCGGAAACCACGGCGGCGACGGGAACCGGCGGCGGAGGCGTGCGACGCGTCCGCCGCCGGTGTCGTGCCGGGGCACACACGAGACGGGCGGCCGTTGGGCCGCGGCACAATCCGTCCACCGGCCGGGCCGGTCAACGCGCAGGCGGGCCGCGGGTTCGCGCGCCGAGGCGTGCGGACGTCAGCCTTCCGGTCTTCTTTACGCGCAAGTAACCTCCGTGGAATGACCGGAGACAGCAGCAAGGGGCGGTCGGCCCCTCGCGCAGGGAGCCGCGGCGGCCCGGACGCCGCCCGGTCGTCCGCCGAGGGCCGCGGTCATGCCGAACTCGCGCGCGGTACGAGGCAGTTGTTCGACGGTCCGGTCGGCGACGCGCACGAGACCCTGCTGCTGGCCGCGTCCCTGCTGGCCGCCGGCGCCCCGGACAGGGCCGAGGCGGCACGCCTTTGCGCGGTGGACGCCGCCTGGGCGTCGGGCGACGCCGTGCTCTGTCTGACCACCCTCGAGGGCACAGACACCGCAGGGCCGGCAGACGGGCACGCCGCACCGGACGCCGTCACGATCAGGGCCTTCGCCGACGAGGGCGGTGCCTCGGCCACCGACGCATACGGCGCCCCGACGGCCGGCGAGGACGGAGCCCCGACGATGGTGCGGGAGGTCGACGGCCCGCCACCGCCCGGCACCACGAACCTCGTGGTTCCTCCAGCCGAGAGCGGGCAGCCGCGGACGCGATCGCCCGGCCCCGGGCCGGGGTGGGCCCGCGACCCCTTCTTCCGGGACTACCGCGACGGCATGCGGGCCCTGCTGGCCCGGAGGCCGGAACACGCCGCCGAGCCGCTGCGGCGCGTACTGTGCCAAGCGCGGCGCGACGGCCGGCCGGAGCGGCTGCTGCGCGCCGCGGCAGCGGCCCTGCTGCTCGGGGACGTCCAGGCGGCCCGCACCGCAGGAGCCCGTGCCCTGGCGGCCGCCCGCACCGCGGAGTGCGCCGCGTCCGAAGCGCGCGCCCTCGAATACCTGGCCTACGGCGAACTGCGCGCCGGCCGCCACGCGCAGGCACGCGCCCACGCGGAGGAGGGCGTGCACGCGGCGCTGACGGCAGGTCATCGCAACACCGCGGCGAGCCACCACGCGATGCTCGCCCTGGCCGCTTCGATCGAGGGGGACACCGCAGCGGTCGCCGGACACGCCTCGGCCGCCCTGGTCACCGCCCGTCGCCACGGCCTGGCCCAGGCCGCGGCCCTGGCCGAGTGGGCCATCGCCCGCGCCGACCTGGCCCGCGGCCGGCCCCTGGACGCCGCCGACCGGCTCGGTCCACTCGTCGGACCCGGCCCCCGGCGCGGTCACTTCGCCGTCTGGATGCTCGCCGTGCCCTGCTTCGTGGAGGCCGCGGTGCTCGCCGGGCAGCCGGAGGAAGCCCGGGAGGCCGTCGCCGGCCTCGCCCGGTGGGCGGCCTTCGGCGCCGACCCGCACGCGTCGGCCCAGCTCGCGCGCTGCCGTGCCCTGCTCGCCGCGGACGACCGTGAAGCCGACGCCCTCTACCTGCGGGCGCTTTCCCGGCACGACGAGTCGGGCGGCGACTTCGAGCGGGCCCGCACCGAGCTCCTGTACGGCCGGTGGCTGCGCCGGCGCCGTCGGCTGCGGGAGGCCCGCAGCCGGCTCGGAGCCGCTCTGGTCGCCTTCGAACGCTGCGGCGCCGGCGCCTGGGCCGACCAGACGCGCGGCGAACTGCGCGCCAACGGAGCCGCCCCCGGGAAGGAGCCGGCCGCAGGGCTCTCGCGGCTGACGCCGCAACAACTGCGGATCGCACGCCACGTGGCCGAGGGCGCCACCAACAGGGAGGTGGCCCAGCGGCTGGCCGTCAGCACCCGCACGGTCGACTACCACCTGCGCAATGTCTTCGCCGCTCTCGGCGTGCGCTCCCGGATCGAGCTGGCCCGCATGGTCGACCAAGAACACCGCTGAGCCCCCGGAAAAAACCAGCGGCCGCGTGGAGAAGACGCCGCACACCTCTGGGGACCGACCGGACGGTATGCCATTCTTCGAAGCAGCACTACGCGGGTGACGACGGCCGTACGGGCAGCGCACCCGCCGGACGCCGCTGCGCCCGGACGGCGCCGGGGGCCGCCGGAAGGCCGAAGTCGGGGGAGGACCGCCATGCATCCTGCCGCACGCACACGTACGACGTTCCGCACCGGGCCGACACCCGTTCCGCAGCCACGGTCACGACGGATCAGGTCGCTGATCGACGCCGACGCGCTGCGCGTCCTGCACCGGGCCGCCCGCATCCTGCTCGACGACCTGCCGGATCTGACCGACCGGCTGCTGGCGGTCCTGCGCGAGCAGGAACCGGCGTACCGGACCGCGCTGGAGAACGACCATGCCGCCACCTGGCAGGAGGTCTACCGCTCGCTGCGGCACAGCGTGACCTCCCTGCTCGACCCGCGCGGCACCCGCGAGGCCGCCCACCGCTGCACCTGGCGGATCGGCGTCACCCGGGCCGAGCAGGGGCTGCCGCTCGACGCCCTGCTGCACGCGTTCCGGCTGGGCGGGTCCCTGGTGTGGCAGCGGCTGGTCGAGGAGACCACCCGCTCGGAACCCGAGGACACCCGGCTTCTCGTGCACGTGGCCACCGACGTGTGGAACTTCGTCGACGAGCACTGCACCCTCGTGGCTGACGCCTACCGGCAGGCCGAGCGGCAGCTTGCCTGGCGGCGCGAGAACAGGGTGCGCCTGCTGGCAGCGGCCCTCCTGGACGGCACGAGCCGGATCGCCGACCTGCCCGAGACCGCCGAGAGGCTGTGCCTGCCGGAGCACGGCCGGTACGTCGTCGTCGCGGTCGCCGGCGGCAGGCCGCAGGACCCCCAGATCGGCGAAAGCACCTACTGGCACTCAGGTGTGGAGGTGGACTACGGCATCGTCCTGGTCCGCGGCGCGGGGGGCCCGGAGAGCGGTGAGGACGACCATGACCGCGCAGCGACGCCCGCCCTGCCCGACGACCGCCCGGCCGGATGCCGGATCGGCGTCGGCAGCACCGTGACGGGACTCGCCGCCGTCGGCGACGCCCGGCGCCTGGCCGACCTGGCCCTGAGGATCTGCCCGCCCGAGGGCGGCACGGTCCGGCTCACCGAGCACCTGCCCGAGGCGCTGGTCGTCTCCTGCCCGGAACTCGGCGCGACCCTCACCGAATGCGTGCTCGGACCCCTGCTCCGCCTCGAACCGGCCGACCGGGACGTACTGCTGGACACCCTGGCCGCCTGGTTCGCCTGCGAGGGTTCCGCCCAGCGCGCCGGCGAACGGCTGTACTGCCACCGCAACACCGTGCTGAACCGGCTGCGCCGCTGCGAACAGCTCATCGGCCGCTCCCTGGCGCGCCCTCACGACGTGGTGGAGATCAGCCTCGCACTGACGGCGCGCCGGCTGCTGCGCGGCTGACCGGACCTCCCGCCGGCGCGGCCGGGGCGCGCGACCCGTACGCCGCTGTGCCACGGCGCAGCGCCGTCACCCACCCGGCGAGTCCTGTGGCAGCGCGCACCCCTGCCGGGCCCCCGGCGCCCGCATCCCCGCCCCTGGGCAGCCGCACAATCCCCGGCGATCCGCATTGGGACCACGCAGCCACCCGGCCCGAACACCTGTACCGCCCTCCCGTGCCCGTGCTGTCGTGAGCTGCCCTTCCCCCGAAGCACCCGTGCCCGGCGGCACGGATCCGAGGAGCCGTGATGCCCGAAGCACCACCGGACGAAGAGCCCGCCCTGCACGTCGAGGGCCTCGACGTGACCTACGGCCGCGCCCTGTCCGCCCTTCGCTCCGTGTCCCTCACCGTCCCGCACGGCACGGTCGTCGCACTGCTCGGCGCCAACGGCGCGGGCAAGACGACCCTGCTGCGGGCGGTGTCGGGCACCCTGCGCCTGCACCGCGGCGCGGTCACGGCCGGCCGTATCCGCTACGGCGCCACGGAACTCGACGGGCGCGACCCGGTCGCCGCGGTGCGTGCCGGAGTCGTCCAGGTACCCGAGGGGCGCCGGGTCTTCGCCGGGCTCACCGTCGACGAGAACCTGCGCTCAGGCGGCCTCGGCCTCGGGCGGCGCCGCCCGGACCAGGTCGCCGGGGCCCGGGAGCGGGTCTTCACGCTCTTCCCGCGCCTCGCCGAACGCACCCGGCAGGCGGCAGGGCTGCTCTCCGGCGGCGAGCAGCAGATGCTCGCCATCGGCCGGGCCCTGATGGCCGCGCCCCGCCTGCTCCTGCTCGACGAGCCCTCCCTGGGCCTTGCCCCGCAGATGGTCCACCGGATCGCCGAGGTCGTCCGCGAGATCAACGCCCAGGGCACGGCCGTCCTGCTCGTCGAGCAGAACGCGGGCATGGCGCTGTCGCTCGCCGACACCGCCCACGTCCTGGAGGTCGGCGAGGTCCGGCTCTCCGGGCCCGCCGACGAACTCGCCCGCACGGACGCCGTGAAGCGCCTGTACCTGGGCGAGAGCACCGAACAGCGACCCGAGTCCGCGCAGAGAGCCGGGACCACCGAGGGGCAGGGAGCCGCGTGACCGTCCGCACCACCGCACCGCCCGAACTCACCGTGACGGACGTGACCGTCCGGTTCGCCGGGCTCACCGCCCTGGACGCGGTGTCCTTCACCGTCGCCCCGGGCTCCGTCCACGCCCTCATCGGACCCAACGGAGCGGGCAAGTCCACCTGCTTCAACGTGCTGTCGGGCCTGTGCCGTCCGGCCACGGGCACCGTACGGCTCGGCGACGCCCACCTGACCCGGCTGGCGTCCCACCGCATCGCCGCCCTCGGCGTTGCCCGTACCTTCCAGAACATCGTCACCACCCAGGGCACGGTCGCCGACAACCTGATGCTCGGCCGCCACGCCCTGTCCCGGGCCGGATTCGCCGCCAGCGCCCTGCGCCTGCCGCACGTACGGCGCGAACAGCGCGCACACCTCGCCCGGGCCCGCGAGATCGCCGAACTCACCGGTCTCGCACAGCTCTTCGATCACCCCGTCGCCCTGCTCTCCTACGGCGACCGCAAGCGCGTGGAGTTCGCCCGTGCCCTCTGCCTGGAGCCCAGCGTCCTGCTTCTGGACGAGCCGGTCGCCGGGATGAACGCGGCCGAACGGGCCCGCACGGTCGAGGTCGTGCACACCGTACGAGCCGAACTCGGCCTGTCCGTCGTGCTGGTGGAGCACGACATGGGACTGGTGATGCGGCTCGCCGACGAGGTCACCGTCCTCGACTTCGGCCGCGCCATCGCGCACGGCACGCCGGACGAGGTCCGCAACGACCCCGAGGTGCTGCGCGCCTACCTCGGCACCGGCGCCGAACAGGAGGACGCGGCATGACCACCCTCCTGGACACCGTCTTCAACGGTCTCGCCCTGGGCGCGGTCTACGCCCTCGTCGCCCTCGGCTTCGTCATCATCTTCAAGGCCTCCGGCGTCATGAACTTCGCCCACGGCTCCCTGCTCCTGCTCGGCGGCTACCTCACCGCCGTACTCCACGACGACCTCGGCTTCGCCGCGGCACTCGCGGTGTCCGTCCTGGTGACGGCGGCCGTGGCCGGAGCCATGGACCGCTTCCTGCTCCAGGCCGGTGGGCCGGACCCGCACACCGCCCATGTACAGACCATCGTCACCATCGGCGTCGACATCCTCATCCTCACCGACCTGTCGCGGCGCATCGGCGGCGACCTGCTCTCGCTCGGCGACCCCTGGGGCGATGCGGTCAGCGGGCTGGGTCCGGTGACCGTCGCGGACAGCCGGATCGCCGCGATCGTGGTCTCCGCCGTGGTCATCACCGTGGTCTTCGCCCTGTTCCGCTACACCTCCTGGGGCCTGTCGCTGCGCGCCTCCGCCGAGGACGTCGAGGCGGCCTCCCTGATGGGCGTACGGCTGGTGCGGGTCCGCACGCTGGCCTGGTGCCTGGCCGGAGGGCTGGCCGCCCTGGCGGCGGTCTTCCTCGCCGCGTTCCCCGCACCCGGCCTGGAGCGCACCACCGGGCAGATCGCCCTGAAGGCGTTCCCCGCGGCGATCCTCGGCGGGATGGCCTCGCCGCCCGGAGCCCTCGCGGGCAGCCTGCTGATCGGCATGACCGAGGCACTCGTGGCGGGCTACCAGTCCGACCTGCACGTCCTGGGCGAGGGCTTCGGCGACGTCGCTCCCTACGCGGTGATGGTGCTGGTGCTGCTGGTGCGGCCCACCGGGCTGTTCGGCGGAAAGGCGGCGGTCCGTGTCTGAGCGACTCTCCCGTACCCGCGCCGTCCGCGTGAGCTGGATCTCGGCGGCCGTCCTCGTCCTGTGCGCGCTGCCCTTCTATCTCGACGCGTTCTGGCTGCGCGTCGGTCTGTTCTCGATGGCGGCGGCCGTGGGCGCGGTGGGCCTCGGCCTGCTGTCCGGCACGGCGGGTCAACTCTCCCTCGGTCACGCCTTCTTCCTGGCCGTGGGCGCCTACGGCTACGTATGGCTGGCAGGCGAGCCCGGCCCCGGCCTGCCCACCGCCGTGGCCGCCGTGCTGGCGGTCCTGCTCGCCGGGGCGGCCGGCGGGCTGTTCAGTCCAGTCGCCGGCCGGGTGCGCGGCATCTACCTGGGCGTCGCCACCCTGGCCCTGGTCTTCCTCGGGCACCACGTCCTGCTGACCGCGGACTCCGTCACGGGCGGATTCAACGGCCGTTCGGTGCCGCCGCTGGACCTGGGCGGCTTCTCCTTCTCCGCGGACTCCGAACTGACCCTGCTGGGCGTGCCGTTCGGCGCCGAGGAACGGCTCTGGTACCTGGGACTCGCGCTGTTCGCCGTCACCTGGATCACCGCCCGCGGGCTGCTCCGGGGCCGTCCCGGGCGCGCCCTGGTGGCGCTGCGTGACAGCGAGACCGCGGCCGCGGTGATGGGCGTGCACGTCTCCCGCTACCGCTCGGCGGCCTTCGTCGTCTCGTCGATGTACGCGGGCCTGGCCGGGGTGATGCTCGCCCTCTCCTTCCGCCGCGTGGTGCCCGACTACTTCGGCCTCGTGCTGTCGGTCGACTACCTCGCCATGATCGTCATCGGCGGGCTGGGATCGGTGGCCGGAGCCACCGCCGGCGCCGTCTTCGTCACCGCCCTGCCCCTGCTGATGACCCGCTACGCCGACCAGCTCCCCCTGGTGGCCGCCCCCGGCACGACCGACGGCTCGGTCGGCCCCACCGAGGCCGCCCGCTACCTCTACGGCGCGGCGATCGTCCTCATCCTCCTCTTCGCCCCCGACGGCCTGCACGGCCTGGTCCGCCGCCTGCGCGCACGCCTGCGCAGCCGCCGGGCCGCCCCACCGCCCACGAACACCACCTCCCCGTCCCGACCGCCCACGTCGGCCGCACGAGCCAAGGAGCCCACCCCGTGAAGTTCACGCACCACCACACGCACCGCGCCACACGCACCAAGACGCTCCTGGCCGCGGGCCTCGCGGCCCTGCTGCTCGTGGGTACCGGATGCAGCTCCAAGGCCGGCTCCTCGGGGAGCACCGACGACGGCGCCGACGGCGTCAAGACCGGACCCGGGGTGACCGACAAGGCCATCAAGCTGGGCGCCCTGACGGACCTCACCGGCCCCTACGCGACCCTCGGCAAGAGCATCGTGCAGGCCCAGCAGATGTGGGCGGACGAGGTCAACGCCCGCGGCGGCATCTGCGACCGGCGCATCGAGATCGTCGTCAAGGACCACGGCTACGACGTCCAGAAGGCCGTCACCGCCTACGCCGACCTCTCCGCGGACGTGGTAGCGCTGCCCCAGGTCATCGGTTCGCCCGTGATGGCCGCCCTGCTCGACGACATCGAGCGGGACGAGGTGCTCACCTTCCCGCAGGCATGGGCCGCCTCTCTGCTCGACCGCGACGCGGTCCAGGTCCTGGGGACCACCTACGACATCGACATGATCGCGGCCGTCGACTTCCTCACCCGCACCAAGGGGCTGGCGAAGGGCGACACGATCGGCCACGTCTACTTCGAGGGCGACTACGGCGCGAACGCGTTCGAAGGCTCGCGATGGGCCGCGAAGAAGGCCGGCCTGAAGATCGCCGGCCAGAAGATCAAGGCGACGGACACCGACTTGTCCGCGCAGGTCTCGGCGCTGCGCAAGGAGGGCGTCAAGGCGATCCTGATCAGCGCCGGACCGGCCCAGACGGCCTCACTGGTCGGGGTCGCGGCCTCCCGGGGCCTGAAGGTGCCCGTCGTCAGCAGTGCCCCCGGCTATGCCCCGCAACTGATGAAGACACCGGCCGCCCCCGCCCTGGCGGCCATGCTGAACGTGGTCAGCGCCGCGCCCGCGGTCAGCTCCGACCTGGCCGGCGTACGCAAAATGGTCGCCTCCTACAAGAAGAAGCACCCGGACTCCCTCGTCGACTCAGGCGTGCTCTCCGGCTACAACGCCGCCCGGTTGATGGGCCGCGACCTGGAGAAGGCCTGCGAGAGCGGCAGCCTGGCCCGCGAGGACGTGATCAAAGCCCACCGCTCCCAGTCCGGCGTCGACGTCGGCCTCGGCACCGCACAGAACTTCTCCGACAAGTCACAGCCCGCGAGCACGTCGGCCTACGTGCACAAGCCGGACGCCAAGGCGGTCGGAGCCGCGGTGAACGTGGAAGACGCCCACACCGCGCCAGGCGTCGAGCAGTACCTCGCCTCTCGAACCCGGTGACGCCGGGGCCCGAGCAGCGGAGCTGAACACTGTTCCACCCGGCCGGAGTTGGCGGAGCCGTGCCGTTCCGGCAGGCCGTCCGCTCCGTGGGTGTCAGGTGACCCGTGGCCGTGGCCGAGCCGATCGATCCCGTTGCGACGCGTGCAGTTCCCGGAGCTTGCCGAGGCTCCGGTGAACTCGTCCACCGGAGCGGTGAACCCATCCGGTCCCTCACCAGCGGGCCCCGAGCCCCCGGTGGTCGGAGTCCGTCACCGACCAGCAGTACAGCCGACCCCGCAGCCGTGAGCCGGCAACACCCGGCGCCGGGCGGCCATCTGGTCCGGTGATCCTCGAGGTCCGAGGAGGAGGGCGGTCCGAGCGGGCTCCGGCGGCCGTTCCGCGCCGGGGCCCGCTCGGCGTGCTGATGAGCGGTCAGGCTGTGTGCAGCGTCAGCCCGTACCGGTTGAGGATCTCGTTGACCGGCTGGTGCCAGGTCTCACCGCCGCTGCCACAGTTGCCCCAGCCGCCGGAGGTGACACCCTGGGCCTGGTCGCCGCTGATGAAGGAGCCACCGGAGTCACCGGGCTCGGCGCAGACGTTCGTCTTCGTCATCTGGTGGACGGCACCCTGGCTGTAGTTCACCGTCTCGTTCTTCGCCAGTACGGTGCCGCAGTGCCAGTGGGTCGTGGAACCGGAACGGCAGACGGAGGCACCCACCGGGGCCTCGGCGGAGCCGCGGACGAGCCGGTCCGGGATCGTGCCCCAGCCGAGCACCACCGGTACGGTCCACCAGCCGCTGCCGACGTTCACCCAGGCATAGTCGTTGCCCGGGAACGACGACCCCTGGAAGTTGCCGATGTAGGACCGGTCCCAGCCGTACACCGCCCCGCTCGGCGAGCCGCAGTGGCCGGCGGTGACGAAGCCGCCGTGCACCGAGAAGCCGATGGAGCAGCGGACGTTGCCGGTGTAGTAGGGATCGCCACCCACGGTGCCGGCGGCGAAGGTACGCGGTGCGGCGGGGGTCTGCCGCACGGTGACGGGACCGGCCTGACGGGCCCGGGCGAGAAAGGCACGGACATCGTTGTCGTCCCGGTGCGCGGCGACGATGTTCACGACGACCTTGTTGGCCTTCGGATCCACGTGCCAACTCCCGACGCCGGTGGGCGCGGGCAGCGCGTCGATGCTCTTCCTGGCCGCGTCGAGGTGCCGCGCGTTGTACCGCACGAGGTGCACGGCCGCACCGGTCGCGCGTATGGCGTCGGCTCGCGCGGCCCGGGTGACGGCAACGGTGAGTTTGCCGGTGCGGGCGTCGAACCAGGAGCCGCCGTAGGCCGATCCGGCGGCACGTCGCGCCTTGCGTTCCACGGCTGTCGCGGTCTTCTCCGCGGCCAGGCGCGCTGCGGCGGCGTCCCGGCTCAGTCCGAGGTCGCGCTGCATCGCGGAGAGGAGCTCGGGGGAGGCCGGTGCACCGGCGGAGTGTGCGGGAGTGTCCGCGGCGGAGGCCGGCAGGGTGCCCGCGGCAGCCCAGGTGCCGAGGAGGAGGAGTGCGGACAGTCCGGTGCGCAGGGTGGTGGTGCGTCTCAAGGGATGCCCCTTCGTTGTTCCAGCAGGGTGGGGTGGAACAGCAGAGCTTGAGAGCGCTCTCGGGATACGCGCGGCAGAGCCTAGCCCGTGATCATGAAAAGGTCTATGCCTATCTCCGGACGACGGGCCCGGAGCGGAGCCTCGGCGGCGGGCCGTCGACGGCATGGCCCGCCCCACGCCTTGGCCGAAGTGATCAGCGATCGATCCAGCGCCGGGTGGACGGGCCCCGATCACCCTGTGTCTACGCCCCGTTGCCGTTCACGACCGGGCGCTGCCACCACGCGGCCGTCGCGTCGCGCAGTGTGTTGGTGCCGCAGTGCACTTCCCCCATCCCGAGGTGGTACGTGTACCAGTCGTCGATGTACGACACCTTCAGGCCGACCCGCTGGTAGACGGCGGTGACGGCTTCCGTGAACACGTCCTTGCCGGCGATGACGGGTCCCCACTGGCGCGGCGCGAGGTAGCGGTCGCGGCCCAGGAGCACGCCGTTGACCGCACCGGGAACGTATGCGCTGGTCGTCACCGTCGCCGGAGCTGCCGTACGCGAGGAGGGGCTCCCGGCGAGCCACTTCTGCTGGCCGTGGTCCCGGAGACCGTCCACGAGGTCGGAGCCGGCGCCCATGCGCGTCAGACGCGGCACAGGAACCTCCTGTCCGTCGGTGGTCAAAGCCTCCGAGTCGCGGGTGTACAGCGCGGGCACCCGCACGATCTCGTCGTCGGTGACCCCCGTCTCGCGCTTGAGGATCTCCAGGTTGGCCGCGATGCGCCGCGCCGCCATCTCGTTGTCGGCCACCAGGTGGCGGGAGGCGAGCGCCTGGTCGATGGTCTCCTTCGGCGCTGGAGTGTCACTGCGCCCCGGGACGGAGAACATCTTCGTCCTGCCGTGACCGTCGCGCTTGGCGTCGCGCAGCAGTTGCAGCCCCGCCTGCGGGTCGGCGACGCCGATGCGCCAGCCGCGGGGGGTGTCGGCGGGCAGGAACTGCACGAACTCGTCTACGTGCCCCACGCCCAGCCAGGAGGTGTCCAGCAGCAGCGGGTCCTGCAAACCCTGCGACGTGAGCAGCGTCCGCATCACCTTCGACGGGCGCGCACCGCTGTCCTTGCGTTCACCCATGATGATCCGGCCGGCCGGGAAGGAGCGCCCGCCGTGCGCGTAGGGCGGGATGGTCTCCAGGTTGCCCATGGAGTTGAGTGACCAGTCGTCGGGCTCCGCCCGGTCGGTCACCTGCACGACACCGACGTCCCGGCCGCGCACCCTCTCGAACAGCTCCCGGCCCGCGTCCCGGTGGGGCTGCGCGGAGCGCAGCATCACACGCATCACCTGCCGCTGACCGCCCGGCCCGGTCATGCTGACGTAGGCCGGTTCGACGAAGTCCTGGGCCCAACGGTCGGCGTACATCTCGAAGGTGACCAGCGGCGTGGTGACTCCCGCCTTCCTGACTTCCCTCTCCAGGGCGGTGACGAACTCCCGCTGAAGGCGGCTGTCCGGGCCCTCACCCTGGACCTTGGACACCATCACCTGCTGGGTGTCCTGAAGGTGATGCTGGGTCAGCAGCGGTGCGACACGCAGGGTCACAGCGTCGGAGGTGGACTTCTGCCCGGTCGTCACCGTCAACCGGACCACCGCACGGCCGTCCCATGTGGCAGTGTCCCGGACGACGTCGGTGGCCTCGACACCGAACTCCACACCGGAGCGCAACTCGGCGGCCGTCAGCCGGATCCCGGACGTCACCAGGATCCACTTGCCGGAACGCTTGAGGAAGAGGTGCGCGTGCTTGCCTCCCGAGGCGATCTTCAGGCTGCCCATGGCGTTCGCCGGGAGGCCCGGCAGGGGAACGGAGCGGACCCGGGCGAGGTCGGCGGCGTCCTCAGCTCCGTTGACCTTGGTGTCGGAGCCGTCGTTGCAGGCGGCCAGCTCGGCATCGGACAGAGGTGCGCCACCGGGCCCGGTCACCCGGCACCGCTTGGCGTCGTCATCGATGTTGGGCAGGTACACGGCCCCACGCCCGACGGACCAGCTGTCCTCTCCGCGCTCGTCGCTGCCACCGGTGACGTCGACCCGCCCGTCGCGGTTCACATCCGCCCGCAGATCGGCGCGCCCGCCCGACCCGGCCGCGAATGCGGAGCCGGCAGGCCCCGCCAGGACGGATCCCGCGGCAGCCATGGCCAGGACCACCGACCCGGCCTGGTACAGGCGCGAACGCCTACGTCTCCGTGAACGCACAGCATGTTCCTCTCAGTTGGGGACTCCGCCATGCAAGAGGAAGGACGGCGGCCGCGCGTTCACTGTGCGGCGGGAGTTACTTCGCACGAAGCCGCCGACGGCGCCATGATCGGCACGGGCCTCTGCGACGGTCGCGCTGCGCCCCTGCGGCTGCCGAGTGAACGGGCTGATCCGAGGCTCGGGGCGACGGATCCGGGCCGGCGGGACGGCTTCAGGCGCTGGACGTCGACAGCGCCAGGGGAGTTCAGGCGATGGACGCCGAAATCAGGGCGGAGACGGCGAGATTGCAGGAGGCTGTCACCCAGACCGCGGGATGAGGCTCCTCCTCGACCAGCGTCGCGCCCAGGCGCCCCGGTGTGACCAGGTCCACCACCAAGAACGCCACGGCCATCATCACCAGTCCCAGCAGCCCGAACGCCGCGGTCGAAACCAGTCCCTTGCCGAAGTCCTCGTACGTCGTCCAGATGGACGTGAACACGATGCCGCCGATACCGAGCAGCGCGGAGCTGAGGACCGTGGCGGCGTTGCGATTACGCTGCTCCCAGATCTGACGGCCGAGCTTTCCAGGCGTCAGCACGTCGACGAGGACGATGCCGAGGACCAGGAGAACCAGTCCCAGACCACCGTAAGCAGCAGCCCGCCCGAGTCCGTTGACGATGTCGCTCATGGGGTTGCCAACTCCGAAGCGTAGAGATCATGAGTGATCGCGGTCAAGAAGAGGCAAAATGTAGCGCACGTGTACCGCCCACTGAACGGCGCCCGGTCCTTCAAGTGGATCATCGACCTTGGGTACATGCTCGGGCCGTCGGGCCTCGTGCCGGTCATGGGCGATCATGGCTGGATGGACGCTCGTTTCCTCGGCATCGCCGAGCTGGTCAAAGCCCCGCCCGTGGCGGTCGTGGTCGACGTCATGCGCGCCTTCACCGTGGCGGCCTGGGCCTTTGCCCAAGGGGCGGAAAGAATCGTTCTCGCTGAGTCACTCGACGACGCCCTGGCGCTCAAGGCATGCCACCCGGACTGGGTGGCGATCAAAGACGGTCCGCCCGCGCCCGGGTTCGACTCCGTCAACTCGCCGGGTCTGCTGCGGTCTGTCGACCTTGGCGGACGGACGGTAGTGCAGAAGACCACGGCAGGGACGGTCGGTGCCCTCGCAGTCAAAGATGCGCCACTGGTGCTGTGCGCCGGCTTTGTGGTGGCGGAGGCCACGGCTCGGCTCCTGCGGGCACGGGAGTGTGACAGTGTCACGTTCGTGGTCACGGGCGAGGGCGGGCAAGCCGATGAAGATCTGGCGTGCGCTCAGTACATCGCCCGGAGGGCGACCGAGCCTGTGACGGAAGCAGCCGAGTTCCTCCGACGCGCCGGCGAGTCGCGCGCCGCCGCCGAGTTGGCTGAGGGGGTGCGTCAAGGAGCCCATCCGGATGACGTCGCACTCTGTCTCGAGCTCGACCGGTTCCCCTTCGCCATGACGGCGGCCTTGGAAGACTCACTCATGGTCCTCCGTCCGTATGCCGTGCCTCCGCTGACCGGCGACGCTCCCATCTGATCGCCCGCGAGGTCCACCCCTCGCCGCGCCGGAGCCGGAATCTGGTCGGGATTGCCGCATCGGCTGCACATTCCGGCGACGGCAGTCCGGGCAGGCGGCGGGTGGCGGCCGGCCCGGGTGTGCCGACGGCGGCTTCGCGGCGTCGGGTGACGGCCACCTGTTCACCGCCCCCGGCACGGGGGCGGTGAACAGCAGTGGTTCGCGGGCCCTGGTGGAGGGGCGTGAAGCCGTCGATCGTCCACGGCGGCGCCAGCCCTCCCCCGCCCGGTCGTCCAGGAAGGCCGTCAGGCACCGTAGGGTCCGCAGCGGCGTGGTGGTTCGTTGCCGGCAGCGGCGGACGAAGCGTCCTCGTCCCGAACGGAAAGGAATCGACACGACATGCGCGTCATCGTGGCCCACGGCCCGGGGGAGGGGTTCCGGTGAGTGGAGCCGAGGAACCCGAACCCGTCCTCCTCCACACCAGCGGGAGCGCGGCTCGCATCACGCTGAACCGGCCTCGGGCTCTCAACGCTCTCACACACACCATGGTCCGCCGCATCGACGAGGCTCTCGTCCAGTGGGAGCGGATCCCCGCCGTGCACACCGTCGTCATCACGGGCGCGGGTGAGCGCGGCCTGTGCGCCGGCGGTGACATCCGTGCCATCCACGACGACGCCCGCGACGGTGACGGCACGGCCTCCGCCGCGTTCTGGCGCGACGAGTACCGCCTCAACGCCCGCATCGCCCGCTACCCCAAGCCGTACGTCGCCCTGATGGACGGCATCGTGATGGGCGGTGGTGTCGGCGTCTCGGCGCACGGCAGCGTTCGTGTCGTGACCGAGCGGACCCGGGTCGCCATGCCGGAAACCGGCATCGGTTTCGTGCCGGACGTGGGCGGCACTCACCTGCTCGCCTCGGCCCCCGGGGAACTGGGCACCCACCTCGCTCTGACCGGTGCTCAGATCGGCGCTGCTGACGCGCTGCTGTGCGGGCTCGCCGACCACTTCGTGCCGTCGGCATCACTGGGTGATCTCCTCGACGCACTGGCCGAGCTGCCCGTGAGGGAGGCCCTGGCCGGCCATGTGCGGACGCCCCCGCAGGGCGTCCTCGCCGCTCAGCGCGACTGGATCGACGCCTGCTACGCCGCCGACACCGTCGAGGACATCGTGCGCCGGCTGCTCGCGCACGGTGCCCCTGCCGCCAAAGAGACCGCGGAGACCTTGCTGACCAGGTCGCCGACCGCCCTCAAGGTCACCCTCGCCTCCCTGCGTCGCGCCCGGAAGCTCGGCCGGCTGGAGCTGGTTCTGAACCAGGAGTACCGCGTCTCCTGCGCCGCCCTGGACCTACCCGACCTGGTGGAGGGAATCCGTGCCCAGGTCGTCGACAAGGACCGCAG
Source organism: Streptomyces sp. NPDC057424 (assembly GCF_042803315.1). Taxonomy (NCBI): domain Bacteria; kingdom Bacillati; phylum Actinomycetota; class Actinomycetes; order Kitasatosporales; family Streptomycetaceae; genus Streptomyces; species Streptomyces sp. NPDC057424. Next base: position 34,102 of record NZ_JBHVCP010000055.1, on the reverse strand, counting down.
GCCGCGCTGGTCGCCGCAGACACTGGCCGAGGTCACCGACACCGATGTCGAGCGCTTCTTCACCCCGCTCCACGAGCGTGAACTCGGTCTGCGGCCGCGCATGTCCTGAAGAAAGGGGGCGTCACGCCGAGGCAACTCGCTCGGCCTGGGTTCGAGATCCTGGCATCTTCGTCCAGGCAGGCCTCCCGGCGGTGACCCGTCGCCGGCGCCGTTGGTCCGGTTCGGGTGGGCCAGGGGGGAGCGGCGAAGCCCCCGCCCCCCTGGCCCTACGCAACGTCAGAGCATGAGCAGCAGACGCGTGTTGGGCACGAGTTTGCGATTGACGCTGGTGCTCTGCACGAAGATGGTGAAGTGGTCGTTGTGGTCCGGCTTGACGCGGACCTCCGTGTCGGGCAGCCCGAGCAGGACGCGGGCTTCGGGTCCCGTGTACACGCGGTCGGTCTTCTTCTCGAGCACCGCGATCTGCTTTCGCGCCTGGATCTTCTCCGACTTGCTCAGCTGGTAGAACGCCCCACCGGTTTGGTAGGCGTGCCCGCATTCGATGACCCACTCCCTGATGGCCGCGTCGCGAGCGACCGGGATCAGCTGGTACTTCGCTGGATCGACCGGGCTGAGGCCGGCTGCCTTGATGGTGTCTTCGTTGACCGCCTCCGCGCCCGTGGAGAACACCGCGCGCGATCCCCGGATGCCCTGGGCGCGCCCCATCATGAAATTCTCGGTGGCCTGCTGGATGACCTGCCCGGCCTCCTCCAGGCCCTGCGTGCTGGTGGCGTCCCATATGGCGATGTTGTCCTTGGGGAAACCGCACTGCATGGCCTCGCGCTTGCCCATCTGGTCGGGCACCAGGACGGCCAGTGTCCAGTTGTCCTGCTGTGTCTCGATCATCTGGGCCACGGCCTGGACCAGTTGACGCGGATCCTTGGTGGGGGAGTCCTGGCAGCGGTGGCTCGCGTTCTCCTGCCCGTCGGTCAGCACGAACGTCAGAAAGCTGTGGTCGCCGTACAGCTGGGCCGTCAGAGCCAGCTCCCGCTGCGACTTCAGAGCGGCCGCCAGGAGGGCCGTCATTCCACCGGTCCGGTACAGCTGCTTCAGCGACGGCATGCGCAGCACGTCCTTGTCGTAGATGACGCACTCCACCTTGTCGGCGAAGACGTACACCGTGACGCGCGTTTCCTGGTCCAGCTCCCTCGAACGGCGGGCGAGATAGGCGATCTGCTGGTCGGCGACGTCGACGACCTTGCGGCTCAGGTGCGACATGGACGAGCTGGCATCCAGCACTAGAGCGACGTGATTGATGTAATTCTGGCTTCCGGACATCACAGCTCCCCCTTGTTCCGGCTTGATGTTCCTACCTTCTCACCCACCACTGACAATCGATCTTGACTGCCGGCGCCGACGAACCCCGGTACGTTCCGCGAGGCGGGCCCGCCGGGGGAGGGGGCTCGCGGCCTCAGCCGGCAGGCCGTTCACCGTCGTCGGCCCGCCGCGCCGGGAGCCGGCATCGGAGGAGGACTGGAACGCACCGGCCGGGGCGGCCCGCTCCACGTCAGCCGGTGCGGTCGGACCAGCCCGGCGGGAGGTCGCCCGGGGCCGTGGAGATGATGGTGTCGTCGTCGGCGCCGACGAACTCGAAAAGGGTGATCCTGGCGAATTCCGGGACCACATGGATCGGGTACGTCGGGCCCTCGTCGCGGTACCCGCGCATCTCGTCGAGGTGGTCGTTCTGATAGAGGACGGTGAGCTCGCCGTGCTCCTCGACCCAGCGCGGGAAGAAGATCACGCCGTGCAGGCGGCGCTTGCCGGGCATGACGTTCACACAGACCGACGTGCCGGTCGGCTCGTTCCAGGAGACCTTGTAGTGATCGTCGTCCAGTTGGACCAGGTCGACCTCCTGGTTCTTGACCCAACGACCGCCCACCATGCCGGAGTGGATCCGGTAGTCGATCGTGGTCGGGTTCTTCACGTACATCTCGTACTGCCAGCCGTTGGCGTAGGTGTAGATGAAGCGGTGGCCGACGATTCCGGAGAGCTGCTGCGGGGGCACGGGGTTGCGGACGGTGGTCCCGTGTGCTCCGTTGCTGACCATGCGAGGTACCTCCTTGTCGCACACTTCGGTGCCAGACAACTTTGTCGCAAAACTATTTTGCAGCAAAGCGAAAACCGGGGCATCATCGACGCATGGACACCGCAACCGGTCTCGGCCGCCTCGTCGGTCCCCTCCGGCGGGCCGTACTGCTGCGCACCCGCAGCGCGGCGGACCTGCCGGATCTTCCCGAGGCGCAGATCGAGCTGCTGAGAGTCCTGGCCGACGCCGGAGCCCTTGCCCCGCGCGATGTTGCCACCCGCCTACGAGTAGCCCCTTCGACAGTCAGCAATCTGGTTCGCGCCATGACCGCGTCGGGTCTCGTCGAGCGCAGGCCGTCGTCGACCGACCTGCGCACGGTGACACTCGTGGCCTCCCCGCGCGCTCTCGATCTGCTCGGCCGGTACGACCGGGTGAGCACGGAGGCACTGAGCCGCGCCCTGGCAGCCCTCGCGCCGGACAGCCGGCAGGCCATCGAGGAGGCGCTGCCGGCGCTCACCGAGTTGATCGGTGCCCTGGAGGAGCAGCACGGCTGACCCTCCAGCCTTGCGGCTGAGGCGTGGGGAGGCCGAAGTGGCCCCTGCCCTCGCCCTCTCCGCCGGGGCCGCGAGGCTGCCTCGTTGCGCTACAGGGCGGAGGCCCGCTCGTACGACTCGGCGCCGCGCGAAAGGCGCTCTGCAGGTGGAGAAGCGCAGACCCTGGAGCGGCCGGAGTCACGACAGCAGCATGCGCGTCCATGCGACGGCCAGGAACGTGCAGGCGACCGTGAACAGGCTCTGCACAACCGCGGTGACGGGCATTCTCAGCCGGGCGTGCACGAAGGCCCCGGTCGCCGCCACGACCGGTACGCCCCATACGACGAGCCACGTCAGAAGGGGGGTGTCGCGGGAGTGCGCGGGTCGCGAGGAATGGGGCGACGGCGCGCTTCCCATACCGACCGCGACGAGCAGCAGCCCGGCGGCGACGATGATGACCGCGTCCGCGACCAGGAGCAGTAGGGCGACGGCGATGTCGATCAGCCGGGAGGGCCGTTCGCGTCGGGCCGGATTCTGGGAGTCCTGATGATGCGTGGGCGGTGAGGCCATGCCCCGACTGCACCACGGAATGGCGCGTTCCGGCACCGTCCGGGAGGCGAAGGAGCCCGACTGTGACCTTCGGGCCCCCAGCCGACCGGACCCCGGCGTCTCACGAGCTGCTCAGCGGACGGCGACCGGTGCTGAAGGTCGTCCCGCAGAGGAAGCGGGCGCACGGCTTTGCCCGCACCCGGTCACGAGGCGACGATACGAGTCCGGGCTCCGCACGCTCCCTTCAGCCGCAGCGACAGTGACCGCACCAGGAACAGGGACGGAACGTACCGTCCGGATCGGGATCCCTTTCTCGATGTCCCTGCCGTCGCGTTCCTGTTCGCGGTGTACGCGGCCGTGCGGGCGGGACGCCGGACCGTGACGGTGGCGGCGAGCGTGGGCGTGCTGGCACTGCTGCCGCTCGCGGCCCTGGCCCCGGGGCTGCACGCCACGGGCGAGGCGTACGCCCAGGCCCGAGGCGTCCTCGAAATCGCCTGGCTGGTCGCGACGGGAGCCGCTGCCCACCGGCACCGGAAAGGAACTGGACCTGCTGACCAGTCGTGAGCGCGAGGCCGTCGCCCTGGTCGCACGGGGCCTGTCCAACGACGAGATCGCGGGCCGCATGGTGATCAGCCCCATGACGGCGAAGACTCACAACCGGGCCATGGCCAAGCTCCACGCCCGCGACCGCGCCCAACTCGTGGTCATCGCCTACGAATCCGGCCTGGCAGACCCCCGCAGCTCCTGACAACCAGGTCTGGATGTCAGCCGGTGCCTCTCATCGCGCCCCGACGCGTTGTCCCCCGCGGCGGGGCTGGGACGTCGCCTCCTCGCCACCCCGCCCGCCTCACGGTCCAGCCTGAAGAATCCGCGCCCCGGTGCAGCCGAGGTCAGTGATGTGCTGGGACTTGGTGCCCGGATCCGGACGTAAGGCGGCGCGGCGGGGTGCCGGGTGTCACCGGGTCAGGTGGGTGACCACCGAGCGCATGGCATGGTGCAGGGCCGGACGCGTCACCTCAGGTGCGTCGAGGGTTTCGAACCCGTGGTGGCCGTTGGGCACGTCGACCAGTTCAAGTCGCGCTGCGCTGTCGTTGGCCGCGGCCACGAACGCATCGACGGTCGCGGCGATCTGAGGTGTCTCTCGCCCGGCGCGCAGGAGGACGACGGGCAGCGTCCCCGCCCTCACGACCGCCCGGGCGGGTCGGAAGCGGCTGCCGATCAGCCCCCAGGCGGGCAGGGGGGCCAGGACGGGGTAGGAGGCAGCCAGGCAGCGCAGCCAGGCAGGGGGCTCCGCCAGCCAGTCCGTGGTGAGCAGGCCACTGCCGGAGAAGAACCACAGGGCGATCCGGTCGGCGTCGACCCGGGCGTCGGCCCGCACCCGTTCCACTCCGGCCGCGATGTCCGCGGCGGCGCGTTCGTAGTCCGCGACATCGTGGAGACCGTGCTCGAGGACCGCGCCGACCATGCCCGCTGCGGCGGCCAGGCGGGCATGGCCCACCAGGGTCGGCCACTCACGCGGACGTGGCCGCGCTCCGGCGGGCACCGGGCCGCCGTGCACGAACACCACGGCCGGTCGCGGGCCCCCGCCGTCAGGGACGTACAGATCGACTCGGCCCCGGCGGTCGCGGGGCGGCCCGGGCAGGTCCAACGGGAAAGGACGCAGATGGGCGGGCACCGGCGCGTCGTCGCCGGCGGGCCGCAGGCGACGGCCTTCACCGGCCGCGGCCTGCAGCAGGACGTCCGCCAGTCCGGCTGGGCAGGACAGCATCGGCCAGTGCCCGGTCGGAAGCTCGAAGAAGGTGACCTGGGGTTCCGTCAGGACGGCCAGCGCAGGGTCGCCGAAGTCGACGAGCCTTTGCACCAGGTCGATACTGGCGCCGTTCCGGGTGCAGAGCACGCCGGTGACGGGAACCGCGGCCACCGCGCCGGTCAGCCTCAGCGGCTGAAGCAGGGTGCCCAGCGGCTGAGGCGCTGCCAGGGCGTTCAGCCGCTCCATTGCCGCCTCGCCGACGCCGGCGGTACTGCCCCAGCGCTCCCACTCGCCAGGGTCCGGCGGCGCCAGCACGCCCCCACGCCCGTCTGTCCCGGCGCGTTCGGCCACCTGCACGCGCAGTGCCTGGTCCGGTACGGCGGCCAGCGCCGGAACTCCGTTCTGCGGCATCCCGCAGTCCAGATACACGATGCGGGTGATGCGCTCCGCCCGTTGATCAGCGGCGCCGAGCACCGGGTGGATCCCGTAGTCGTGACCGACGAGGACGATCTCCTGCCCGGAGGTCACCTCCACCGCGTCGATCGCCGCGATCACGTCGTCGATGTGCGTCTGCAGACCGACCTGGGCCGGCGGGGCAGGCCGGGCCGCATCGACTCCCGTCAGCGGCACGGTGTGCGCCTGGCTGCCCGCGGCGACCAGCTGCGCGGCCGTTTCCCGCCAGATCTGGGCGCCGGTGAACGCACCCGCCACCATGATGAACACCTGCACAAAGCCCTCCCCGGATTCGTCACCTGACGTCGCGCCGGTCGCGTACGCCATGGCGCGCGGCCCGCTGCGTTGCTCCGGTCCGCGCGCCGGTACCGTAGGAACTCCCCTGGAGGGAGGTTCAACTGTCCATGTCGCACGAGCTGTTGTGGAGCATCGGGGAGCTCGCGGAGCGCGCCGGTGCCACCGTGAAGACCGTCCGCTTCTACTCCGACCAGGGGCTGCTGCCCGAGGCCGCCCGCAGCAGTGGCGGACACCGCCGCTACGGCCCCGAGCAACTGCAACGGCTGCAGCTGATCCGTTCCCTGCGCACCCTGGACCTGCCGCTGCCCGAGATACGCCGCATCCTCCAGGACGACCCGGCCGGCCGCGCACTGGAGAACGCCGTCGACGGCCGTCTGCGCCGGCTCGGCAATGAGATGAGGACCCTGCGCTGGCGGGAGGCGGCACTCGAACTGGTGCGGGACTGCCCGCCGGCTCAGCGGGCCGGCCGGCTGAGGCTGCTCGGCGCGCTGGGCAGCCCACCGAGCACCGCCCCACTGGCCAGGTTCTGGCGCACCTGGCTGCCGCCACGGATGCCGTCCCGGGCGACCGCGGCATTCCTGGAGGTGGCCGTCCCACACCCGCCCGACGAACCGCATCCGGCTCAGGTGCTCGCCTTCGCCCGGCTGCACGCCATGACGACCGCCCCCTGCCCGGGCGGCCGGCAGCCCCAACCGGAGGTTCACCGAGTGGCAGGGGCCCGCGGCGCGGCTCTGCTGTACGCGGGCCTCGCCGAGGCGTTCGAACTCGCGGCCGCACACGTGCGCCGAACACGCGACCCGCATCCCGGCGAGGCCCTGGATGCCTACGTCGCTGCCTACGCCGGCGCCTACCGCAGCCGCGACACCCGCGACTTCCGCCGTCTGCTGGCCGCCACTCTGGCCGCCGAGCCGCGCCTGGACCAGTACTGGCAACTCGCAGCCATCGTCCTGACTCCGCCGGGCGCCCGCCCGCAGCCGACCCCGGGCTCCGCGGACGACTGGCTGCGCGCCGCACTGCGGCAGGACAACGCCGAGGCAACGTGAGTCACGGAGCTACGACCTGGTCCACGCGGGCACGGACAAATCCGAGCGCACCAAGGTGGGTTCGACCTGGATCCACCACACCGCGCTGGGGCCGGCGTCCACGACGAACCCGCTCCCACTCCGATCACCACGGATCCGCTCAAGGACGATGGCGGGCATACCGGCTGAGCCGTCTGTGAGGCCGTGTCAGCTCCCGGTGAGTAGTGCCGTGAGGTGGGCCGTGCCCGCGGATACGGCGAGAAGGGTGCCGAGCGCGGTCCGCTCGGCCGACGCCGGCGATCCGGTGTCGCCGGGATCCGCCTGCGCTCCGACCAGAAGCACCTGCCACGGCCCCTGTACCCCCTCCGCGTCGACCGTGAGCGTGTCGCCGTCGCGAGTCGTCCGGAAGACGGCTGCCGAGCTGCCCCGGGCGCCGGGTGCCGGGATCCGCGTCACGACCGTCGCACCGTCGACGGGTGCGTGGACCCGCAGGGTCACCCCGTCCGCCCAGTCGTACTCCGCCGCGTCGTCGCTCACGCCGTACGGGATGACCGAACCGGGCCGGGCAAGCAGGGGCAGGCTGTCGTAGCCGTACCGCTCGCGTCGCCAGCCCGGCCCCTGGACCTGCTCGCCCGACAGCACATGCGTCCAGGTGCCCTCCGGGACGTAGTAGTCGACGACGCCGTCGGCCGAGAACACGGGGGCGACGAGCAGGTCGTCGCCGAGCATGTACTGCCGGTCGAGGGTGTGGCAGGCCGGGTCGTCGGGAAACTCCAGGACCATCGCCCGCATCATCGGCGTGCCGCGCTCGGCGGCCTGCTGCGCCGCACGGGACAGGTAGGGCATGAGCCGGTGCTTGAGGCGGGTGAAGTCGCGGGTGACCGCGACTGCCTCCTCGTCGTAGTCCCACGGCACCCGGTACGACTTGCTGCCGTGCAGCCGGCTGTGCGACGACAGCAGCCCGAACTGCACCCACCGCTTGAACACTTCGGGCGTCGGCGTGCCCTCGAAGCCGCCGATGTCATGGCTCCAGAAGCCGAACCCGGACAGGCCGAGCGACAGCCCGCCGCGCAGCGACTCGGCCATCGCGCCGAAGTGCGACTCGCAGTCGCCGCCCCAGTGCACCGGGAACCGCTGTCCGCCCGCCGTCGCCGAGCGGGCGAAGAGCACGGCCTCACCGGCGCCCCGCGCCTCGCGCAGCACCTCGAAGACCGTCTCGTTGTAGAGCTGTGTGTAGTAGTTGTGCATGCGCTCCGGGTCGGAGCCGTCGTGCCAGACCACATCGGTCGGGATCCGCTCGCCGAAGTCCGTCTTGAAGCAGTCGACGCCCTGCGCGATGAGCGTGCGCAGCTTGCTCGCGTACCACTGGCGCGCCTCCGGATCGGTGAAGTCGACCAGGGCCATACCGGCCTGCCACAGGTCCCACTGCCACACATCTCCGTTGGCCTTGCGGACCAGATGGCCGTGCCGCCTGGCCTCCTCGAACAGCGCGGACTTCTGTGCGATGTACGGGTTGATCCACACCGACACGCGCAGGTCGTGCTCCTCTTTCAGCCGCCGGAGCATGCCCTCCGGGTCCGGGAACACCTCCGGGTCCCAGGTGAAGTCGCACCACTGGTACTCGCGCATCCAGAAGCAGTCGAAGTGGAAGACGCCCAGCGGGATGTGGCGCTCTGCCATCCCGCGCACGAACCGGTTGACCGTCTCCTCGTCGTACGAGGTCGTGAACGACGTCGACAGCCACAGCCCGAACGACCAGGCCGGCGGCAGTGCCGGGCGGCCGGTCAGCGCCGTGTAGCGGTCCAGGACGGCCTTGGGCGTCGGTCCGTACACGACGAAGTACTCCAGTGACTGGTCCTCGACGCTGAACTGCACCTGCCCGACGGCCTCCGAGTCGACCTCGTAGCTCACCTTGCCGGGATGGTTGACGAAGACGCCGTAGCCGCGGTTGGTGAGGTGGAAGGGGACGTTCTTGTACGCCTGCTCGCTCGCGGTGCCGCCGTCGGCCTGCCAGATGTCCACGCTCTGGCCGTTCTTCACGAACGGGGTGAACCGTTCGCCGAGCCCGTACACCAACTCACCTACTTCGAGGGTGAGTTGCGCCAGCGAGTAGTGGCTTCCGTCATCCATGACCGCGAAGCCGGTGCCGCGTGCCTTCGCCGAGGTGAGGACGCGACCGTCCGCCGTGAAGTCCAGCCGCCACGGGGCCGCGGTGTCCACGCGCAGGGACAGTTCCCCGGCCGTCAGTTCCAGCAGCGAGCCCTCCCGGGTGACCCTCGCAGCGTGGCCGGGCACGGAGCGCAGCGCGAACTCCGGGCCGCGCTCGGCAGTGCCCGCGTGGTGCGTGGAACGAATGCCGATCACGCCCTCGGCGGGGGACCAGCACTCGACGGTCAGCAGCGGGCTGTTGAGGGTCTGGCCGCGGCGCGTGACGTGCCGCACGGGCGCGTGGAGCGTGCACCGGCCCTCGTCGACGCGGACGTCGGCGACCTCGGCGGCGTAGGACGCCTGGACGCCTTCGCGCATCAGCCAGTAGCCGTCGGTGAACTTCATCGAGGGTCCTCACCAGGGGTGGTGCGGGCACGGTGGGCGGCGATCAGCTGCTGGTACCAGCGGTAGCTGTCCTTGGGTGTGCGCGTCTGCGTGTCGTAGTCGACCCGGACGATGCCGAAGCGCTGACCGTAGCCACGGGCCCACTCGAAGTTGTCCAGCAGCGACCACACGTAGTAGCCGCGCACGTCGACGCCCGCGCGCAGGGCGGCGGCGAGTGCGTCCAGATGGCTGCGGAGGTAGTCGACCCGCTCCACGTCGCGGACCCGGCCGTCGGCGTCGACGGTGTCCGCCTCGGCCGAGCCGTTCTCGGTGATCAGGAGCGGCGGCAGCGCGGGATAGCGCTCGGTCAGGCCCACCAGCAGATCCGCGAAGGTGTGCGGGACGACCGGCCAGCCCATGGTGGTGTGGCGGACATCGTCGCGCCAGGTCTCCTCGGCCCGGACGTCGACAGCGGTGCGGGTGGCCGGGTCCGGGGCGCGGTACGGGGCGTCGGCGACGGTGATCGGCCGGTAGTAGTTGATGCCGACGAAGTCGAGCGGTGCGCCGATGAGACCGAGGTCGCCGTCGATGCGGAACGAGCCGTCGCCAGGGGGAAGCAGCTCGCCCCAGGTCTCGGCTTCGTGCTCCGGGTAGCGCCCGGCGAACAGCGGCTCGAACCACACGTCGTTGTGGAGCGTCTCGACGCGGCGTACGGCGGCCAGATCGGCGGGAGAGTCCGTGGCCGGCAGCAGCCGGTCGGGGTTGAGCGTGATCCCGACCGCCCGTGCCCCCGCCGCGCGCAGCGCCGGCACGGCCAGCCCGTGGCCGACGAGCAGATGGTGGGCGGCGGCGAGCGCGCCGCGGCCCTCGCGGGCGCCCGGGGCGTGGGCGCCCGCCGCGTAGCCGACGAAGGCGCTGCAGAACGGTTCGTTGAGCGTGATCCAGCGGTCCACCCGGTCGCCGAGCCGGGCGGCGACCACCTCGGCGTACTCGGCGAACCGCTCCGCCGTCTCCCGTACCCGCCAGCCGCCCCGGTCCTCCAGGGCCTGGGGGAGGTCCCAGTGGTAGAGGGTGGCGGCGGGCGAGATGCCGGATGCCAGCAGCTCGTCGACGAGCCGGTCGTAGAAGTCGAGACCGGCCGCGTTGGCGCGGCCGGAGCCGGTCGGCTGGATTCGGGGCCAGGCGATGGAGAAGCGGTAGCCGTCCACGCCCAACTCGCGTAGCAGCGCGATGTCCTCGCGGTAGCGGTGGTAGTGGTCGCAGGCGACGTCACCGGTGGCACCGTCCGCGACGCGCCCGGGCTCGCGGCAGAAGGTGTCCCAGATGGACGGGCCTCTGCCGTCCTCGTCGTATGCGCCTTCGATCTGGTAAGCGGCCGTGGCGGCACCGAAGAAGAAGCCGGCCGGGAAGTCGGGGAAGTCGGGGGACTCGGGGAATTCGGTGGACTCGGAGAAACTCACAGGGAGGAACCGCCCTACTTGACCGATCCGCCGGTGATCCCGGCGGCGATGTACTTCTGGGCGACGACGAGCAGGATCGCCGCCGGTACGGCGGAGAGCACCGCGGTCGCCATGACCGCGCCCCAGTCGCTGACATGCGCGCCGACGAACTGGTAGATGCCGAGCGTGATGGGCTTGACGTCGTCCGTGGTGTTGAGGGTGAGCGCGAACATGAAGTCCGACCAGGCGAAGAGGAAGGTGAACAGTCCCGCCGTGATCAGGGCGTTGCGGCTCATGGGCAGCACGATCCGCGCGAACGCGGTGAAGCGGTTCGCCCCGTCCACCATCGCGGCCTCGACGACCTCGCCCGGGATCGACACCATGAACGCCCGCAGCAGCACGACCGCGAACGGCAGACCGAGCGAGGCGTCCGCCAGGATCAGCCCCAGATAGGAATTGACGAGGCCGAGCTGCGCGTACGCGCTGTAGAGGGCGTTGGCGATCACGATGCCGGGAACCATCTGCGTGATGAGCGTGCCGAAGACGATGCCCTGCCCGCCGCGGAGTCCGAACTGGGCGAGTCCGTACGCGGCGGGCGCGGCGAGCGCGAGACAGACGACGACGGCACCGAGTGCGACGACGAAGCTGGTGAGCAGCGAGCCGCCCTGGCTGCTGATCGCCGTGTCGAAGTTCTTGAGGGACGGTGAGACGGGGAACCACTCGGTGGCGGCGATGCTCGACTCGGGCTGGAGGGCGGTGTTGAGCATCCAGTACACGGGGAAGAGCAGCACGGCGAGGACCAGCAGCGCGGCGGCGGTGTTCCCCACCGAACGAATGCGGAGAACGCTCGCCGGTCGTTTCGTCGATCGGTTCATCGTCGGTCACTTCCCCTTGCCGAAGTCGGCGCGGTCGGCCCGCAGGTACAGCACGGCGAAGACCGCGCTGATGACGATCAGGACGTTGCCCACCACGGCGCCCTGGCCGAAGTCGAGCTGAAGGAAGGAGAGCTGGTAGGTGACCGTGCCCAGCGTCTGTGTGGAGTCCGCGGGCCCGCCCGAGGTCAGTGCCAGGATCAGGTCGAGGATCTTCACCGTCGACATGAAGCCCAGCACGAGCACGACGGTGATCACCGGGCGCAGCATCGGCAGCGTGATGCTGCGAAACGTGCGCCATGGGCCGGAGCCGTCGAGCGACGCGGCCTCGTACAGGTCGCGCGGGATCTCCTGGAGACCGCCGTAGAGGATGACCATGTTGAACGGGATGCCGATCCAGATGTTGACCAGGACCGCCGACAGCAGTGCCACGCCGGGGCTGCTCAGCCACGGCACGCCGTCCTGCGGGACCAGGCCGACCGCGTGGAGGGCGGTGTTCAGCATGCCGTGGTCCTGGTCGAGGATGCGCCGCCAGACGACGGCGGAGACGACCATGGGCACGAGCCAGGGCAGCAGCAGGATGGCGCGCACAAAGCCGGAGAGCCGGAAGCGGCGGGAGAAGAAGACGGCGAGGGCCAGGCCGACGGTGAACTGGCCGAGCAGCGAGCCCACCGTGAACAGGGCCGTGTGCCACAGGGCGTCGGTGAACAGCTCGTTGGCGAAGACGGCGCGCCAGTTGTCGAGACCGTTGAACGGTGCCTCACCGGTGAAGTACGTCTTCGGCGTGTAGTGCTGGAAGCTCATCACGATGTTGCGGACGAGCGGGTAGCCGAAGAAGAGCGCCATATAGGCGAGCGCGGGAGCGACGAAGAGCCAGCGCAGCAGCCCACGGCGCTGCGGAGCACGGTTGGTTGCGGACTTCGCTCCGGCGGCGCCGCCCGTACCGGGCGCCTGGGGGATGGTGGTCATCATGGCCGGTTCCCTCACTTCCCCGCCGAGGCCTGCTGCTGGGCCCGGTGCAGGGCCTGTTCGGGACCGGTCCGGCCCGTCAGCACGGACTGGAAGGCGCCCGCGAGCGCGTCGCCGACGACCGGCCAGCGGGTGCCGACCTTCGCGGTACGGGAGCGGGCGGTGGTGACGAGCTCGGCGAAGGCGGCGAGCTTCGGGTTCTGCTTCGCGTACGCCTGTGCGGCCGTGGCGCGGGTGGGCACGTTGTTGACCGACTCGCCCCACTGGAGCTGGTTCTTCTCGGAGTTGAGGCAGTTCAGGACCTTGCCCGCGTTCTTCTCCCGGGCCGGGTCATCGTCGTTCTTCGGTACGGCCATGACGGTGCCGCCGATGGGCGGCACCGCCGGCTTGCCCGCCTCGGGCACCGGAATGCTCGCGACCGCCCAGTCCACGTTCTTCTGGGCCTCGAGGACCGGCACCTGCCACGGCCCGTTGATCATCATGGCGGCGCGGCCCGCGACGAACTGGTCGTTGACGTCCTGCTGGTTCCAGTTGACGACGGACCTGGAGGCGGAGCCGTCCGTGACCAGGTCCTTCCAGAGCTGGAGCGCGGCCTCACCCTTGCCGTTGCCGATCCTGGTCTCGTCACCGCCGGCGGACCAGAAGAACGGCAGGAACTGGTAGACGCCGTCCGCGTTCGGGCTCGCGCTGAAGGCCATCCCGTACGTGTCGCCCGCGGTGAGCTTCTTCGCGGCGGCCCGCAGCTCCTTCCAGGTGGAGGGCACGGCGATGCCCGCGTCCCCCAGGAGCCTGGTGTTGTAGATCAGCGCGAGGGAGTTGACGGAACGGGCGATGCCGTACTGGGTGCCGTCGTACGAGCCGAGGGACTTCGCGCTCGCGGAGAGGCCGGAGGTGTCGACCCCCACCTCGTCGAGCGGCCGCAGGCCCTCGGTCTGCGCGAACTGGGGCAGCTCCGAGCCGTCGAGCTCCAGGATGTCGGTGAGCGAGTCGGACGACGCCATCCGCAGCGCCTTGGAGGCGATCTGGTCGGCGGGCACGCTGATCTGCTCGACCTTCAGGCCGAGCGGCCTGGCGCAGCGGTCGAAGAACCGCTGGTTGGCGGTGTGCTCGGCGGTGTCGGTCGCCGAGTTGAGCACGGTGACCGTGCCCGGGTCGGGCTCCGCCGCGCAGCCGGTCAGCCCTGGCGCGACGACGGCACAGGCAAGAGTGGCGGCGAGCGCGGGAACGCGTCCACGTCTAGTGCCGCGACAGGCAACGTTCGCCCCGTCGCGACGCCCGGCACGCTCCCCCAAGCTCTTCGAGCAGGGGGGACCCCCACTCGCCGCACCGGCCGAAAGCCCGAGTACAACCAGTCCGAGGACTTCCGGCCGGCACGCCGAGAGCACGCACCGGACGCCGCTCCTCGACGGGCAAACGTTGCCTGCTGCGGCACCAGCTCCGATGCGTCCTGCCATGAACGGCATGGTGGGTCCTCCGTTACCTGTGCGGCTGCGGACAAGCGGTGGTCCGGCGATGGGTCCCGGCCGGCCGCGTCCTACGGGCGGTCCGAGTGGTCAGCCGGGCGACGGCGGGGCGATGACGGGCCCGGCCATCCGCGGCTGGATCAGGTGGTGCGGCGCGGCGGTGGGCATGCTCGAGGCAGGTACCGCGACGGACTCCTGCGAAGTCGCCGACCGGTCGTCGCGGCCAGGGCCGATCGCGGCGATGGCGAGCCGGGCCACGGCCGTGGACATCTCCGCGACGGGCAGATCGATCCGCGGCAGATGCCGGATCCCGAGCTCGTCCGGGAGACTGCCGACGAGTACGACGGTCAGATCGTGAGGCACCCGCATCCCGGCCGCCGCCACCGCGTCCAGCAGGCGGGGGAGGAGGATCAGGTGCTGGACGACCAGCGCGGTCGGTACGGGCCGCGCGGCCAGCGCCTCGCCCAGCCGCCGCGCCAGGACGTCCGGGTCGCGGTGGGACGGGAGCACGCGGACATCGGCCCCGGTCTCGACCGCCGCTCGACGGGCGCCGTCGAGGCCGTGCAGGGCATAGCCGCGGCGTGCGGCGACCTCGTGCTCGGCCGACGAGAGGAAGAGGATCCGCCGGTGGCCGGCTGCGGCGGTCTCGCGCACGGCGAGGGCGACGGCGGCCTCCCAGTCGAGGTCGGTCCAGGGCAGCGCCGCGTGATCGTCGCGACCGAGCAGCGCCCCGGGGAAGCCCAGTTCGCGCAGGACCTCGACACGGGGGTCGCGGTCCTCGACCGCCATCAGCACCGCCGCGTCCGCGAGTCTGCTGCGGGCCACCCGGCGCAGCCCACCGACGCCGTCGCTGTCCGTCATCAGCAGCACGTCGTACCCCTGCACACGGGCGGCGTCGGTGACGTCGATCGCGAACCGCCCGTCGATCGCCCGGTACGCCCCGGGCACGCGCGGCGTGGCCAGCGCGAGCACCCGGGTCCGGGCGCTGCGCAGCGTACGGGCGCTCGCGCGCGGGTGGTATCCGAGCTCGTCGATCGCGGTCTGGACCGCGTGCCGTGTGTCCTCGGAGATCTTGCGCGACCCGCTCAGGACGTACGACACGGTGCTCGGCGCGACGCCTGCCCGCTCCGCGACGTCCTTGATCGTGGTCATCTCCACCTCCACCCGGCCCGTCTCGGGGCCCTCGGCTTCCTCGATTCCATCGAATCGATTCGACAAACGGGGTGACCTTAAGCATGGCGGGTCGGGAAGGGCAATACCTTGAGCGATACGCCCGGCGGTCTTTGCCGCGGCCGAGGGTCGGCGGCGGTTGCCCGCGGGCGGCGGTCGCCGGGGCGGTTCCGCGCCGGGGGTTTCGGCGCCGAGGCCGAGCTGGACGATTCACCACGGTCAGAGGGTGCGGCTGCGTCGGCCGCGTCCCTGTTCCACCGGCGCGGCATCGGGCTGCGGCCCGCGCACCGAGCCTGCCTGGGCCGGGTGCGGGACAGGGCGTGCACGGCACCACCCGCCCCGCCCGCCGTGGCGACTGCCCGGGGCCCACCGTGCGCTCGCCGCCATTCGGCCCCATCCTGAAAGCGGGTCACGAAGCCCACGGACCGACCTGCCGGGAGGTTCTGTGATTCTGCTTGCCCTGCTTCTACCGGTCGTGATGATGGCCTTCCTCTTCGCTGCAGACGCCCTCGAGGACCTCTTCTTCCCTCGTCCAGCAGGCAGCCCGGACGAAGTCACCCCTGAGAGCGACAGCACCGGATCACCACCCCCGACAGTGCGGTCTGATGATCACCCTGCCCGAGCCCGTGTCTTGTTGATCCATGGGGAGCGGGAAGGGCGGTAGGGGTGAAGGGCGAGCGCCAGGACGCCGGTCGCTGCTGACCAGTGCCGCGTCCTCGGTCGGCCGTGGGCCCCTCTGGCCATGTATATGCCCTCCCGGGGCGATGACGGCTTCAGGCCAAGTCGACTTCGGTTTTCAGGCTCTCTTGCCCTGTGAACGCTCGGTTGACCCCGCTCGCGACTTTGCCAAGTTAACGTGTTCTTGACCGGCATTTGACCGGCCATTGGTGCGCGTAAAGGGTATTGGGCTGCCTAAAGGGGGGCGCATGTTCCGAGGTGTGAAGTCCCGGACCGTGGTTCCGCTCTCGCCGCCCTTTTCGCCGCTCTCCGGTAGTTCGAATTCACGGCGCCTTTCACCTGCGCGTGCACAACCCGTCATGCCAAGGCCAAAGTCCGGTGCCCTGTGCATCGGTGACCGGCACCGCGCCGCCGACTGCGTTCACGAAGTGCCGGACCGCCCTTTGACGAAGGCATGCGTCTCGGCCGTGTCCGGGCCGACCACGCCCCGCCTCGCCTACCACGGCACGTCGAGCCGGGCCGCAGCCCACTCGTCGTTCCTGCAGGTCCTCCGCTGCTGATCCGCAGACCGCTCCACACCCCTGCCCGGTCCGACGCGCACCCCACGGCGCGCCAGGAGGTCCCACACCATGCAACCCCTCATCGAAAACGCCCGCCCTTTAGGACAGCGCCCTGAGACGTTCGCTCACCTCGCCGAGGGCGGATCTCCTCAAGCCTCGTGCATCAGGTGCTCCGACTCCCGGGACGTACCGGCTCTGATCACGGGCACCCGGCCCGGCCGGCTCTTCGAACCGCGCACCATCCCCCTTGGAGAGACGGCCACGGCCGAGTACGCCGTGCAGGTGCCCGGCGTCAAACACGTCGTGCAGAGCCACGTGCTGACCCGGCTGCGCGCCCGCCCGTACACCGGGCACGACCGCACTCGGCCCGGCACCTCCGAGTTGCTGCAGGGGAGTTGGTGACCATGCCGTCCAAGTTCCCTTACCTGCGACAGGACTTCCTCGCGTCCATCGTCGTCTTCCTGGTGGCCGTGCCGCTGTGCGTCGGCGTGGCGGTCGCCTCCGGCGTTCCGGCCGAACTCGGCCTCATCACCGGCATCGTCGGCGGCCTGGTCACCGGGCTCCTGCCCGGCAGCAGTCTTCAGGTATCCGGACCTGCCGCGGGCCTGACCGTGATCGTGTTCGAGGCCGTCAGCGAGTTCGGCGCGGGAGCGCTCGGCCTGATCGTGCTGTTCTCCGGTCTGCTCCAGCTCGCCATGGGCCTGTTCAAGATGGGCCGCTGGTTCCGCGCGATTTCGGTCTCCGTCGTCGAGGGCATGCTCTGCGGTATCGGCCTGGTGATCATCGCAGGCCAGATCTATGCGGCGGCGGGCCTGAAGGCCCCGGAGACCGGTATCGGAAAGATCGCGGCTCTGCCCGGGGCGTTCGCGGACGCGCTCGGCAGCGGAGAGGCCCTGACCTCTCTCGCGATCGGCGCCGGCACCATCGCCGTCGTCGTGCTCTGGAAGAAGATGCCGAAGGCGGTGCGGACCGTGCCCGGCGCGCTGGCGGCGGTCGTCCTGGCCACAGTCGCCACCATCGTCCTCGACCTCCCGGTCGCCACCGTCCGGGTCGAAGGTCTGCTCGGCGTCATCCAGCCGCCCGGCTCCGAAGCCCTCAGCGAGCTGGCCGCCCCGGCCATTTGGGGCACCATCATCGCGTTCGCACTGATCGCCTCCGCGGAGAGCCTGTTCAGCGCGGCGGCCGTGGACCGGCTGCACGACGGTCCGCCCACCCGGTACGACAAGGAGATGGTTGCCCAGGGCGCGGGCAACACCGTGTGCGGTCTGCTCGGCGCGCTGCCGATGACGGCGGTGATCGTGCGTAGCTCAGCCAACGTCCACGCCGGCGCGAAGACCAAGGCGTCCCGGGTGCTGCACGGCGTGTGGCTGCTGCTGTTCGCAGCCGCGATGCCGTGGGTCCTGGCCCTGATCCCGATTCCCGCCCTGGCCGGCATCCTCATGTACGCGGGCTGGAAGCTGATCCCGTTCCGTCAGATCGCGGCGCTGTGGCGGGATCACAAGGGCGAGGCGCTGATCCTCGTGATCACGGCCGTGTCGATCGTCGCCGTGAACATGTTCGAGGGCGTGCTCATCGGTCTGGCTCTGGCGGTCGTCAAGACGGCCTGGGAGGCTTCGCACATCAAGCTGGAGGTCATAGACAAGGGCGCCGGTCCGGTCCAGGTCTACCTGTCGGGCAATGCGACGTTCCTGCGGCTGCCGAAGATCCTCGAGAGCCTGGAGAACCTGCCGCAGGACCGCCCGGTCGAGCTGGACCTGTCTGGTCTGCACCACCTCGACCACGCCTGCCGTACGGCCTTGGAGTCGTGGGCGGAGCGGCACAGCGCGGCCGGCACGGAACCGGTGAAGATCACTGAGCCGGTGAAGGCCGCGTCGGCCAAGAAGGCCACGGCGAACCCCTGACCGCCAAGAGCAGCCGGGCGGGCACCGCAGACGCGGTGGTGAGCGCCACGGTCGGAGGGCGTGGACGGAAGATGCTGACACGTGGCCGTCCCCGTTCCGGCGGATCCGGCCGAGTCGACACGGTTGGCGCCAACCCCTTGACCCTCGGCGTGCTCCTCCACGATGCTCAGTTGCGTATAGCGGTGCTTGTGTCGAATGAGGCAACGCACTCGCGAGGGTATCCCGCTTGAGGAGCAGCTCATGGCTCACGAGGTTCGTGCCGTCGTCGCCCGGAAGAAGGGCGCACCGGTCTCCGTCGAGACGATCGTCGTCCCGGATCCGGGTCCGGGTGAGGCGCTGGTCAAGGTCGAGGCCTGCGGCGTCTGTCATACCGATCTCCACTACCGCGAGGGCGGGATCAACGACGACTTCCCCTTCCTTCTGGGGCACGAGGCGGCAGGTCGCGTCGAGGCGGTCGGAGAGGGGGTCACCGGCGTGGAGCCCGGCGACTTCGTCATCCTCAACTGGCGTGCGGTGTGCGGCCAGTGCCGGGCTTGCAGCAAGGGCAAGCCCTGGTACTGCTTCGCCACCCACAACGCCACCCAGCCGATGACGCTGCTCGACGGCACCCCGCTCTCGCCGGCCCTCGGCATCGGTGCGTTCGCGGAGAAGACGCTCGTCGCCGCCGGGCAGTGCACCAAGGTGGACCCCGCGGCCCCGGCGGCGGCAGCCGGTCTGCTCGGGTGCGGCGTCATGGCGGGCTTCGGCGCGGCCGTGAACACCGGCGCCGTCGGCCGGGGCGACTCCGTCGCCGTCATCGGCTGCGGCGGCGTCGGAATGGCCGCCGTCGCGGGGGCGAGGCTGGCCGGAGCGAGCAAGGTCATCGCCGTCGACATCGACCGGCGCAAGCTGGACCGGGCCATGGCCATGGGGGCCACCCACATCGTCGACGGAGCCGAGGGCGACGTCGTGGAAGCGGTGCGCGAGCTGACGGGCGGCTTCGGCGCGGACGTCGTCGTGGAGGCGGTCGGCCGCCCCGAGACGTACCGTCAGGCCTTCTACGCCCGCGACCTGGCCGGCACGGTCGTGCTGGTCGGCGTGCCGACCCCGGAGATGAAGGTGGAGCTGCCCCTGCTCGACGTCTTCGGACGGGGCGGCTCGCTGAAGTCAAGCTGGTACGGCGACTGCCTGCCCTCGCGCGACTTCCCGGCCCTCATCGACCTGTATCTGGGAGGCCGTTTCGACCTGGACGCGTTCGTCTCCGAGACCATCGGCCTCGGTGACGTGGAGGAGGCCTTCGAGAAGATGCACCGCGGCGACGTGCTGCGCTCGGTGGTGGTGCTGTGATGGCCGGCGTACCGCGCATCGAACACCTCGTCACGAGCGGGACCTTCAGCCTCGACGGCGGAACCTGGGACGTCGAGAACAACGTCTGGATCATCGGTGACGACGACGAGGTGGTCGTCATCGACGCGGCGCACGACTCCGACGCCGTCCTGGAAGCCGTCGGTGACCGTCGCCTGTCGGCCATCGTGTGCACCCACGCCCACGACGACCATGTGCGCGCCGCACCCGACCTCGCTCTGGCCACGGGCGCGCCCATCCTCCTGCACCCCGACGACCAGGTGCTGTGGAAGATGGTGCACCCCGGCCAGCGGCCCGACAGGCCGCTCGCCGACGGTGACGAACTCAGGGTGGCGGGCATCGGCCTGCGTGTCCTCCACACGCCCGGACACGCTCCGGGTGCCGTGTGCCTGTACGCACCCGACCTGGGCGCACTGTTCAGCGGTGACACGCTGTTCGCCGGAGGCCCCGGCGCGACCGGGCGCTCGTACAGCGACTTCGGCACGATCATCGGCTCCATCGGTGACCGGCTGCTGACCCTCCCGGGCGAGACGGTCGTGCACACCGGCCACGGCGGGACGACGACCGTCGAGGCGGAGGCACCGCACCTGGAGGAGTGGGCCGCCCGCGGCTGGTGACAGGGGACCGCCATGCCGACAGGGGCGAGCGCTTGCCCGTGTGTCTCCTCGCCCGAGACCCGCGAACGGAAGCCCGCCCCGGTCGGTTGCCCGCGACCCCGTCGGCACCCCGGTGTACCTGGCAGGCAAGCCCATGACCCCAGCCGTGGTGGCTTTGACTCCAGCCGTGGTGGTCGGGGCCTCGGCCGTGTCGGTCGTGTCTCCGGCCGCCGTGGCCAGGAACGACCTTCAAGACTGAGGACCATCCGCCGCCCCGTCGGCCCCTGGACGAACCGCCGTGTACACTCCCGCCCCGATGGCCCTCATCGGTGGCCTCGTCGCCACTGATCTGTGCGAGGTGACCAGCGATCCCGCCGCCCTGGATTCCTCCGGCTTCCGGGCCGTTGTCGCGGATTTCGAAGGACACCTGGTCTGCGCGCGGTTCGGCCGGCTGCGTCGCGCGCACGTGCCCGCTCCGCGGACCGGTGCCTGGCGGAGACCGGCCTCCGGCGACTGGACCTCGTCCCTGGACCGCACCGCCTGCACCGCGGGCGTGCGCCGCATCCGCGCCCACAGAGCGGCGGGCGACGTATACCAGGCCAATCTCTGCCGCGTGCTCTCCACACCCCTGCCCGACCCGGCCGCCGCCGACATCGACGCGCTGACCGCGCTGCTCGCCCGCGGCAACCCCGCCCCCTGTGCCGGTACGGTCCGGCTTCCCGCGTACGGCGTCGAGGTGGGCACCGCGTCGCCCGAACTCTTCCTGAGACGCACCGGCCGGACCGTGGAGTCCGGACCGATCAAAGGCACGGGACGTACCGCGCGGGACCTGCCGGAGAAGGACCATCCCGAGAACGTGATGATCGTGGACCTGGTCCGCAACGACCTGGGGCGGGTCTGCGCCACCGGATCCGTGACCGTTCCGGCCCCGTGCGCCGTCGAGCGGCACCCGGGCCTGGTGCATCTCGTCTCCACCGTGCGCGGGGAAGGCGCAGGGCGCGGGATGGCCCGAGCTGATGGCCGGGACCTTCCCACCGGGTTCCGTGACCGGCGCGCCCGAATCCAGCGCACTGCGCGTCATCGACGCCCTGGAGACCGCGCCCCGCGGCCCCTACTGCGGTGCCGTCGGCCGGGTCGACGCCGACCGGGGGACCGGTGAACTGGCCGTGGCGATCCGCACCTTCTGGATCGACCGTGCCGCTCCGGCGGGGCCGGTGCTGCGCTTCGGCACGGGTGCCGGCAACACCTGGGGGTCCGACCCCGGGCGGGAGTGGGACGAGACCGAGCTGAAGACCTCTCGGCTGGTCGCTCTGGCGTCGAGGCCGCAGAGGGCGGCCGGGGCCTCCCACCTGTCTTGACAGTGCCGCACGGGCGTCCTCAGACTCGTTGCTCAAATCGCACGTTGTTCCTCTATATGCAACGAGGCAATCGGCCCCATGATGATTCCCGCACATCCCCTCGCCGACCCGGCCCGAGTCGCATGAGTACTGCCGCCGGGCCCGGCGAGGCCGCTCCCGCGCTCCATCCGCGAGGTCTTCCCCGCCCTGACCGGGCCCTCGTGATGGGCATCGTGAACGTCACACCCGACTCGTTCTCCGACGGCGGGCGGTGGTTCGACCCGGAACGGGCCGTCGCGCACGGCCTCGCGCTGCTCGACGAGGGCGCGGACATCCTGGACGTGGGGGGCGAGTCGACCCGGCCCGGCGCCGCGCGCCCCGCCGTCGAGGAGGAGCTGCGGCGCGTGCTGCCGGTCGTCCGCGAACTCGCCGCCGCGGGTGCGACGGTCAGCGTCGACACCATGCGGGCCGAGGTCGCCGCCCGCGCCATGGAGGCCGGCGCCGCCCTGGTCAACGACGTCTCCGGCGGACTCGCCGATCCGGCGATGCTCCCGCTGATGGCGCGGGCCGGTACGCCCTACGTGCTCATGCACTGGCGCGGGCACGCGACGGGGATGCAGGCGAACGCCGTGTACGACGACGTCGTCACCGACGTGGTCGACGAGTTGGGGGCGAGAGTCGACGCGGCCCTGCGCGCCGGGATCCCGGTGGACTGTCTCATCGTCGACCCGGGGCTCGGCTTCGCCAAGCACGCCGAGCACAACTGGCGGCTGCTCGGCCGCCTCCGGGAGGTTGCCGCGCTCGGCCGGCCGGTACTGGTGGGTGCGGCGCGCAAGTCGTTTCTGGGTCACCTGCTGGCGGACCCGGAAACGGGCCGGCCCCGGCCGGCGCACCTGCGGGACGCGGCCACCTCCGCGGTGTCGGTCCTGGCCGCCGCGCAGGGCGCCTGGTGTGTGCGCGTCCACGACGTCGCCTCGACGGCCGACGCGGTGCGCGTGACCGCTCGGTGGGGTCTTGAATCCACCGCGACCCAGCAGTCCACGCTCCGGTTCTGAGGGGCGGCCCGCTCCGACCTGCGTTTCTTATGATGCAGGGCGTTGTGCAGTACGCAACGCAAAATATTGGCGTCGACCGTCCATCGAACTCCTTGACAAGGATTCGCGGGCGCCCTCAAACTGGCGTTGCGTTCACCGCAATCCGTTTCGCTATACGCACCGAGGTGTCATGATGATTGCCGCGTGCCGTCTCGTGGATCTGCCCCGAGGCGAGGCCCACAGGCTCGACATCGACCCGCCGGTCTCGGTGTTCCACACCGATGACGGCGAACTCTTCGCCATCGACGACACATGCACCCACCAGGACGCCTCGCTCGCCGACGGCTGGCTGGAGGGCTGCGAGGTCGAATGCCCGCTGCACGCCTCGAAGTTCAACCTCAAGACCGGAGCTGTCGACGCCCCGCCGGCCAAGCTCCCGGTGCGCACGCACGAGGTCTTCGTCGAGGACGGCATGATCTACGTCCAGCTGTCCATGGCAGCCCCGAACCTGCCTCCCTGCATCGCCGCCCGGCTCGCCGGGGGCGTCGCGTGAGGACCGTGGCCGTGGTGGGCGCGTCGCTGGCCGGTCTGTCGGCGGCGCGCTCGCTGCGGAAACAGGGGTACGACGGACGGCTGGTCGTCATCGGCGACGAAATCCACCGCCCGTACGACCGGCCGCCCCTGTCCAAGGAGTTCCTGGCCGGCGGCATCGGCGAAGCCGATCTCGCGCTGGAGCCGGACGGCGAGGACCTGCAAGCGGAGTGGCTGCTCGGAGCCCGCGCCGCCGGACTCGACGCCACGCCCCGCGCGGTGCGGCTCACCGACGGCAGGGAGGTGCGGGCCGACGGCATCGTCATCGCCACCGGCGCCGCCGCCCGGACCCTGCCCGGCATGGACGGACTGGCCGGTGTGCACACCCTGCGCACACTGGACGACGCCCGCGCCCTGCGGGACGAACTGGCCCGGGGCGGACGCCTGGTCGTGATCGGCGGCGGCTTCATCGGTGCCGAGGTCGCCTCCACCGCCCGCGCCCTCGGCCTTGACGTGACCATCGTCGAGGCGGCGCCCACACCGCTGGCCGGACCGCTCGGCCCGGCCATGGGGCGCATCGTCTCCGCCCTCCACGCGGACCACGGCGTCCGCCTGTCGTGCGGCGTGGGCGTCAAGGGGCTGAGCGGCGAGACCCGCGTCGACGCCGTCCTGATGGAGGACGGCCGGAGCATCCCCGCCGACATCGTGGTCGTGGGGGTCGGGGCCCGTCCCTGCGTCGAGTGGCTGGCCGGATCCGGAGTCGAACTCGACGACGGTGTCAAGTGCGGTGCGGACGGCCGTACCAGCCTGGCCGGGGTGGTCGCGGTCGGTGACTGCGCCTCCTGGTACGACCCGCGCGCAGGCGCCCACCGCCGGGTCGAGCACTGGACCGGCGCCCGGGAACGCCCGGACGCGGCCGTGGCCGCCCTGCTGTCCTGGGGCGAGTCCGAACCGGGCCTGCCCCGGGCTCCGTACTTCTGGTCCGACCAGTACGGCGTGAAGATCCAGTTCGTCGGCAACGCGGCTCGCGCCGACAGCGTGACGATCGAGGAAGGCACCGCGGACGATCGCAACGTCCTGGCCGTCTACCGGCGCGCCGGACATCCGGTCGCCGTACTCGGGATGAACCAGCCGCGGCTGTTCATGCGCTGGCGCAAGCATCTCGCGGCCCAGGCGCCCTGACAGGGGCGCAGGCCTCGTGCTCACTGCCGCTCCTGCACAGGGAGCGGCGCTGCTCCTTCTCACAGCCGCTCCTGCACCGGGGGCGGCGCTGCTCCTTACCCAACGCCGTCCGGTGGCGCTCTTCCCGGCGCGTGCATGCCCGATCCACGACGTATCCCGAGGAGTGCACTGTGACTTCGACCGGCCTGCCGGAAAGCCTCATCGCCACCCTCCCCGGCTCCTCCTACACGGATCCCGAGATCTTCGCCCAGGAGCAGGAACACATCTTCGAGGCGATGTGGTTCTGCGCCGTGCGCTCCGCCGACCTCGCCAGGCCCGGTGCCTTCCGGACCGTCGAGGTGGGCCGCGAGAGCATCCTGATCACCCGGGCACGGGACAACTCCATACGCGCCTTCTTCAACGTCTGCCGGCACCGCGGAGCCAAGCTCTGCACGACCGAGACCGGCGAGGTCAAACGCGCCTTCCAATGCCCCTATCACGCCTGGACGTACGACCTGACGGGCAAACTCGTCGCGGCACCCAACCTCACCAAGATGCCCGACATCAGCCGCACCGAGTACGGCCTGGCAGCAGTGGCCACGCGGGAATGGCTCGGCTATGTGTGGGTGTGCCTCGCGGAGAACCCGCCCCCCTTCGACGAGGTCGTGGGGGATGTGGTCGCGCGCCTGGGCGACACGGAGTCGATCGAGCACTACGACATCGACCACCTCGAAGTCGGTGAACGCATCGTCTACGACGTGAAGGCGAACTGGAAACTCATCGTCGAGAACTTTCTGGAGTGCTATCACTGCGCGACGATCCACCCCGAACTGACCGAGGTGCTCCCCGAGTTCGCCGACGGATACGCCGCCCAGTACTACGTGGGACACGGCGCCGAGTTCGGCGACGAGGTCAAGGGTTTCACCGTCGACGGCTCCGAAGGCCTCGACCGCATTCCGGGTGTCACCGAGGACCAGGATCGCCGTTACTACGCGATCACCGTCCGGCCGCAGGTGTTCATCAACCTCGTGCCCGACCATGTGATCTTCCACCGGATGTACCCGGTCGCCGTGGATCGCACCATCGTCGAGTGCGACTGGCTCTATCTCAAGCACGTCGTGGAAGCGGTAAGGACGTCAGCCGGTCGGTGGAGCTCTTCGACCGGGTCAACCGGCAGGACTTCGACGCGTGCGAGCGCTGTCAGCCCGCGATGAGCTCCCGGCTGTACGCCAAGGGCGGGGTCCTCGTCCCCAGCGAGCATCACATCGGCGAGTTCCACGCCTTCGTCCAGGAGCGGCTGGGCGCGGGTCGGCCGCAGTAGCGGCGGTTCACGGGCGGGGCGGCACCTGGAGTGCGGGCGCCCGTCGAAAGGCGGCGCGGCGGGGTCAGCCCAGGTAGCCCATGCGATGGCTGATCTCGTCCGCGCCCTTGACCAGCACCGGAGCGAGGTCGTGCATACGGTCCTCGGTGAGCCGGTACGCCGGCCCGGAGGCGCTGATCGCCGCGACGACGTCCCCGTCCCTGTTGCGGATCGGGGCTGCCATGGCGTGCAGTCCGATCTCGAACTCCTCCAGGGTCCAGGAGTAGCCACGCTCGAGCGCCTCGGCGAGGTTCTTCTCGAGCTTGGTCCTCGCGGACAGGGTGCGGGGGGTCACCTTCTTCAGGCCGGCCGCCGACAGCAGCGCGGCACGCTCCTTCGTCGGCATGTGGGCCAGCAGGATCTTGCCGCTGGAGGTGGCGTGCAGCGGCGTCAGCTGGCCGACCCAGTTGAACGCTGTGACGGCACCGGGACCGCGCACCTGGTACAGGTTGATCGCGTACTGCTCCTGCATCACGGCGAGGTTCACGGTCTCGCCGATCTCCTCGGCGAGACGCTCGCAGACCGGGCGGCTCTGCTGGGTGATGTCGATGCGGCCGGTGACCGAGCCGGCGAGACGGACGAGGCCGAAACCGAGGCGGTACTTGCCGCGCTCGCCTGCCTGTTCCACCAAGCCGCGCACCTCCAGGGCGCCGAGCAGCCGGAACGCGGTGGACTTGTGGACATCGATCTCGGCGGCCACCTCGCTGACCCCGGCCTCGCCGCGCCGGGCCAAAATCTCCAGCACGGTGATGGCGCGGTCGACGGACTGCACCCCACCGGTCGGGGCAGTTGTCGTTTCGGTATCCGGATGGTAGTTGCTCACAACGCAACTATACGGGCGTTAAACATAGGCGACAGCGGTGCAGGTCACGGGCTTGGTATCAACCTGGTAGAAGTTGCGCGGTTCGCAACCTGGTGCACATAGTGATACGGGTACTAGCATGCCGCGCATTCTCAACGGCGCGAGCGAGACGAGGCCTCATGGCTCACGTGCAGTACGACTTCGTCATCGTCGGTGGCGGATCGGCCGGCAGCGCACTGGCCAACCGGCTCTCCGCGGACCCCGGTAACCGGGTACTGGTCCTGGAGGCGGGCAGGCCCGACTACCCCTGGGACGTCTTCATCCACATGCCCGCGGCACTGACCTACCCGATCGGCAGCCGCTTCTACGACTGGAAGTACGAGTCCGAACCGGAGCCCCACATGGGCGGCCGGCGCGTCTACCACGCGCGAGGCAAGGTGCTGGGCGGTTCCAGCAGCATCAACGGCATGATCTTCCAGCGCGGCAACCCCATGGACTACGAGCGCTGGGCGGCCGACCCGGGTATGAAGACCTGGGACTACGCGCACTGCCTGCCGTACTTCCGGCGGATGGAGAACTGTCTCGCCGCCGACCCGGACGACGAGTTCCGCGGTCACGACGGTCCTCTCGTCCTGGAACGCGGGCCGGGGACCAACCCGCTCTTCGAGGCCTTTCTGAAGGCCACCGAGGAGGCGGGCCACGCTCCCACCGACGACGTGAACGGCTACCGGCAGGAAGGTTTCGCCAGGTTTGACCGCAACGTCCACCGAGGCCGCCGCCTGTCGGCCTCCAAGGCCTATCTCAAACCCGTGCGAAAGCGCCCCAACCTCACGGTCAGGACGCGCAGTCTCGTCACTCGCGTCCTCTTCGAAGGCAAGCGGGCCGTCGGCGTCGAGTACCGGCGCGGCCGCGGCAGACCCCAGCAGGTGCGCGCCCGCGAGGTCATCCTCTGCGGAGGCGCGGTCAACTCCCCGCAGCTGCTCCAGCTCTCGGGCGTCGGCAACGCCGAGGAACTGCGCGCACTCGGCATCGACGTCGTACACGATCTGCCGGGTGTCGGCGAGAACCTCCAGGACCACCTGGAGGTGTACATCCAGTACGCCTGCAAGCAGCCCGTCTCCATGCAGCCGTACCTCGCGAAGTGGCGCGCCCCCTTCATCGGCCTGCAGTGGCTCTTCCGCACGGGCCCCGCGGCGACCAACCACTTCGAAGCGGGCGGCTTCGTCCGCGGCAACGAGGACGTGGCCTATCCCAACCTGATGTTCCACTTCCTGCCCATCGCGGTCCGCTACGACGGCTCCGTGCCCGCCGGCGGACACGGCTACCAGGTGCACGTCGGGCCCATGTACTCGGACGCCATCGGCTCGGTGAAGATCAAGAGCAAGGACCCGGCCGAGCACCCCGCGCTGCGCTTCAACTACCTGTCCACCGAGCAGGACCGCCGCGAGTGGATCGAGGCCGTCAGGGTCGCCCGCGAGTTGCTCAACCAGCCCGCCATGGCCCCGTACAACGCCGGGGAGGTCTCGCCAGGGCCGTCCGTCGAGACCGACGAGGAGATCCTCGCCTGGGTCGCCAAGGACGGCGAGACCGCGCTGCATCCGTCATGCACCTGCAAGATGGGCACCGACGAGATGGCCGTTGTGGACCCCTCCAGTATGCGCGTGTACGGTGTCGAGGGACTTCGTGTCGTCGACGCGTCGGTGATGCCCTACATCACCAACGGCAACATCTACGCGCCGGTGATGATGATCGCGGAGAAGGCGGCCGACCTCATCCTCGGCAAGGAGCCGTTGCCGCCCTCCGCGGCCGCGTACCACCGCCATCGAGACGCCCGGAAACAGACCGGGTGAGTGGCGGTAACGTGGCGTTTTCCGTTCGCGGCTTGGTAGGGAAACGGAGACGTACCAAGCCCGCGTTCGGCGGCCGCTCCAGGCCGTCACCTTGTCCAAACTGTCATCGGTCACCCCTTGACGTTGGGTTCCCGCCTTCTTCAGAGTGTTCCATCACAAGCAATTCGGTGCGTGATACGCAACGCACTACGCTCGAAGGAACTCCCCGAAGTGGCAGATCTGTACGTGGACGGAAAGTGGCGGGATCCCGTGGCCGGAGGTCACCGGGACATCCGCTGCCCGGCCGACGGAACACTCTCCGTCACCGTGTCCGAGGGGACACGCGCCGACGCCGAAGCGGCCATCACCGCGGCGCGCCGGGCCTTCGACCACGGGCCCTGGCCGCGCACCCCCGAGCGCGAGCGCGGCGCGCTCCTCCTGCGCACGGCCGAGATCCTCGAACGCGACGCCGACGCGTTCGCCCGCGCCGAATCGCTGGACACCGGCAAACGGCTGGTGGAGAGCG
The DNA here is from genome assembly GCF_042803315.1 of Streptomyces sp. NPDC057424. Taxonomy (NCBI): domain Bacteria; kingdom Bacillati; phylum Actinomycetota; class Actinomycetes; order Kitasatosporales; family Streptomycetaceae; genus Streptomyces; species Streptomyces sp. NPDC057424. The sequence goes on along the minus strand of NZ_JBHVCP010000055.1, from coordinate 5,329 downwards.
AGTACGACGTAGCCGACGTCGTCTCCTGCCTCCGCTACTACGGAGGGCTCGGCGGCACCGATGCCGGCCGGGTGATCGACACCGGCCGGGAGGACGCCGTCAGCCGCGTCGTATACGAGCCGATCGGCGTGTGCGGACTCATCACCCCCTGGAACTACCCTCTCCTCCAGGCGAGCTGGAAGGTCGCCCCCGCTCTCCTCGCGGGCAACACGATCGTCCTCAAGCCCAGTGAGCTCACCCCCTCCACCTCGATCCTGCTGATGCGGGCCCTCGAGGAGGCCGGGCTCCCGGACGGAGCGGCCAACCTGGTCCTGGGGGCCGGGCCCGAGGTGGGCGCGCCCCTCGCCGAAGACCCCGCCGTCGACCTGGTCTCCTTCACAGGCGGCCTGGACACCGGCAGACGCATCATGGCCACCGCCGCGGCGACCGTGAAGAAGGTCGCGCTGGAACTCGGCGGCAAGAACCCCAATGTCGTCTTCGCCGACGCCGACTTCGAGACGGCCGTGGACTTCGCGCTCACGGCCGTCTTTCTGCATTCCGGGCAGGTCTGCTCGGCCGGCGCCCGGCTGATCGTCGAGGACTCGCTGCACGACCGGTTCGTCGACGAGGTGGTCCGCCGCGCCCGGCTGATCCGCCTCGGCGGCCCCTTCGACCCGCAGGCGGACACCGGAGCGCTGATCTCCGCACAGCACCTGGCGAAGGTCGAGGCGTATGTCGCGGCCGGACTCGCCGAAGGTGCCGTCCTGCGCTGCGGAGGCGAACGCCCCGACGACCCGGCCCTGGCGAACGGCCACTTCTACCCGCCGACCGTGCTCGACGAGTGCGGTCAGGACATGCGCGTGGTGCACGAGGAGTCCTTCGGGCCCGTGCTCACCGTGGAGCGCTTCACCGGCGAGGACGACGCGGTGCGCATCGCCAACGACACCGAGTACGGACTCGCGGGCGCCGTCTGGACCCAGGACGCCGGCAAGGCCCAGCGGGTCGCCCGCCGGCTGCGCCACGGCACGGTGTGGATCAACGACTACCACCCCTATGTCCCGCAGGCGGAATGGGGCGGGTTCGGGCACTCCGGCGTGGGCCGCGAGCTGGGACCCACCGGACTGGAGGAGTACCGCGAGGCGAAACACATCTGGCAGAACATCCACCCGCGGCCGCAGCACTGGTTCCGCGGCTGAACGGCGAAAGAGGTCGAACATGACCCCAGCAACAACAGAGGCGCCGCGGCGCAACACTCCCCAGGATCCGGCACCCACCCCGGTCATATCCGTACGCGATCTGTGGAAGGTCTTCGGGCCCAAAGCGGACCAGGTACCGGCCTCCGGGGAACTGCGCGGGCTCACCCGGCTCGAACTCCTGGACCGCACCGGGTGCACCGCCGCCGTGCGCGACGTGAGCTTCGATGTCGCGCCCGGCGAGGTCTTCGTCGTCATGGGCTTGTCCGGCTCCGGAAAGTCCACCCTGGTGCGCTGCCTGACCCGGCTCATCGAACCCACCGCCGGCGAGATCGTCTTCGAGGGTGAGGACATCCGAGGCGCCGACGAGAAGCGCCTGCGCGAACTGCGCCGCAGCAAGTTCTCCATGGTCTTCCAGCACTTCGGTCTGCTGCCCCACCGCCGCGTCGTCGACAACGTGGCGTTCGGACTGGAGATCCGCGGTATGAGCCGGTCCGAGCGCACCAGACGGGCCTTGGAGGTCGTCGAACTCGTCGGGCTCTCCGGCTACGAGAACTCCTACCCCGACCAGCTCTCCGGCGGTATGCAGCAGCGCGTCGGTCTCGCCCGGGCGCTGGCCGGCGACCCGGACGTACTCCTCTTCGACGAGCCGTTCTCCGCGCTCGACCCGCTGATCCGCCGTGACATGCAGAACGAGGTCGTCCGCCTGCACCGCGAGGTCGGCAAGACGATGGTGTTCATCACGCACGACCTGTCCGAGGCACTGCGCCTGGGCGACCGCATCCTCATCATGCGCGACGGCGGGATGGTCCAGTGCGGCACCGGCGACGAACTGGTCGGGGCCCCCGCCGACGACTACGTACGCGACTTCGTCAGGGACGTGCCCCGCGGTGACGTCCTGACCCTGCGGTGGATCATGCGCCCGGCGGAGCCCGACGACCCCCTGGACGGCCCCGAACTCGGCCCGGACGTCGTGGTGAAGGAGGCCACACGGGCGGTGCTCGCGGCCGACCGACCGGTCAAGGTCGTCGAGAACGGCAAGCTGCTCGGCATCGTCGGTGACGAGGAGATCCTCACGATCGTCGCCGGGCAGGAAGGCGACGCGTGATGACCGTCGCCGTGCGGAAGACGCAGAAGCCGGAGAGAACCGGGACCGAGGAGTCACCCCCTCCCGCCCGGCGTGAGCGCAGGATCAGCCGGTCCATGGCCGTGGCCGCGATCCTGGTCGTCTGGCTGGTGCTCTTCGCCGTGCTGCGCGGCAAGCAGACCCTGACCCTGGCCGCGGCCGACCTGACCGATCTGCACCGCTGGTTCAACGACGTCAACGACTCGATCGGCGCGAACCGCAACTCCAACCCGCTCTTCCTCTACTTCTTCAACGAGATCCGCCTGGTCATCGACACCCTGGTGACCTTCGTGCAGGATCTGATCTCGCAGCCGACCCCGGGCCGCCCGGTTCCGCAAGTCGGCTGGCTCGGCGTCGTCGGCGTCGTCGGCTACGTCTCCTGGGCCGTGGGCAACTGGCGCGTGGCGCTGCTGGCCGTGGCCGGCTTCACCTTCCTCGGCCTGCAGGGGCTCTGGCAGGAGAGCATGGACACCCTGGCGCTGACCCTCTCGGCGGTCTGCGTGGCGCTGCTGTTCGCCATTCCCCTCGGCGTGTGGGCCGGGTTGTCGGACCGGGTCAACCGGATCGTGACGCCGTTCCTGGACTTCATGCAGACGATGCCGACCTTCGTCTATCTGGCGCCACTGACGCTGTTCTTCCTGATCGGTCCCGCCTCCGCCACGATCGCCACCACGATCTACGCGGCACCACCGGCGATCCGCATCACCGCGCACGCCATCCGCTCCGTGCCACAGGCCACGGTCGAGGCGGCGGACTCGATGGGAGCGACGCGGCGGCAGGCGCTGCTGAAGGTCCTGCTGCCGATGTCCAAGCGGACCGTGGTGATGGGCATCAACCAGACCATCATGGCCGCCCTGGCCATGGTGACCATCGCGGCCCTGATCAACGCGCCCGGCCTCGGCGCGACCGTCATCCAGGCCCTGCAGTCGCTGAGCGTCGGCACGGCCTTCAACGCGGGTCTGGCGATCGTCGTCCTGGCGATCGTCCTGGACCGCGTCACCACCGCGGCGAGCGGCCGGGCGGAGGCGGCCAGGCGTTCGGGCAGTCCCCTACTCAAGTGGCGGCGGCACCTGTTGGCGGCCGGGGGAGTGGTGGCGCTGGTGCTGGTGTATCTGTCGCACACCTACGTGTGGGCGGCGGAGTTCCCCGGCGAGGGCCGGGTCGGCAGCGCCATCGCCAGGACGGCGGCCGATGTGACGTCCTGGGCACAGGACAACCTGTCGGGCATGACCAACGCCTTCCGTGACGCCCTCACCAACGGCCTGCTCAATCCGTTCCAGACCCTGCTGACCGACTCCCCGTGGTGGCTCGTCGGCGCGGCCCTCGTCGCGGTCGGCACGGTGCTCGGCGGGTGGCGCGCCGGTGCCACCACCGTCGTGTGCGTGGGCCTTCTGGTCGGCACGGGTCTCTGGTCGGACGCCATGACGACACTGGCGTCCACCGCCGTGGCGACGGTGCTGGTGATGCTGCTCGGCGTCGTCGCCGGGGTGTGGATGGGACGCAGCGCGCTGGTGGACCGGCTGGTCCGGCCCACCCTGGACGCGGCCCAGGTCATGCCGCCGTTCGTCTATCTCGTGCCGTTCCTCGCGCTGTTCGGCGCGACACGGTTCACGGCCATCGTCGCCGCCGTCGTCTACGCGGCGCCGGTCGCCATCAAGATCATCGCCGACGGGGTGCGGGCGGTGCCCGCGACCACCGTCGAGGCGGCGACGTCCACCGGGTGCAACACCTGGCAGATCATCACCAAGGTCCAGCTGCCCATGTCGCGCGGCGCGCTGACGCTCGCGACCAACCAGGGCCTGATCTACGTGCTGTCGATGGTGGTCGTGGGCGGCCTGGTGGGCGCGGGTGCCCTCGGCTACGACGTCGTGGCCGGGTTCTCGCAGGGCCAGCTGTACGGCAAGGGACTCGCGGCCGGACTCGCCATCGTCCTGCTCGGAGTCATGTTCGACCGGATCACACAGGCAGCGGCTCGCCGCGCCGGTACATAAGGAGCACCACACCATGGCACGACACTGGAGAGCCGGCGCGGCCGGCCTGGCCGTTCTCGGCCTCACCCTCACGGCCTGCGGCGGCGCCAAGGTCGGCGACGACAGCGCGGGCGGTTCAAGCAGCTCGGGCAGCTCGGGCAAGTGCAGCACCTTCAATCTCGCGATCAACCCGTGGGTGGGCTACGAGGCGAACGCTGCGGTCCTCGCCTACGTCGCCGAGCACGACCTCGGCTGCAAGGTCGAGAAGAAGAACCTGAAGGAGGAGATCGCCTGGCAGGGCTTCGGGACGGGCGAGGTCGACGCCGTCGTCGAGAACTGGGGCCACGACGATCTGAAGAAGAAGTACATCGACGAGCAGAAGACCGCCGTCAACGCGGGGCCGACCGGCAACAAGGGCCTCATCGGCTGGTACGTGCCGCCGTGGCTGGCGAAGGCGCACCCGGACATCACCGACTGGAAGAACCTGAACAAGTACGCGTCGAAGTTCAAGACCTCGGAGTCCGGTGGCAAGGGGCAGCTCCTCGACGGCGACCCGTCGTTCGTCACCAACGACGGGGCGCTGGTGAAGAACCTCAAGCTCGACTTCAAGGTGGTGTACGCGGGCAGTGAGACCGCGCTCATCCAGGCGTTCCGCAACGCCGAGAAGAACAAGGAATGGGTGATCGGCTACTTCTACGAGCCGCAGTGGTTCCTGTCCGAGGTGCCGCTGAAGAAGGTCAGCCTTCCCGAGTACAAGGAAGGTTGCGACGCCGACACCGAGAAGGTCGCGTGCGACTACCCGGTGTACGAACTCGACAAGATCGTCAGCGCGAAGTTCGCCAAGTCGGGCAGCCCGGCCTATGACCTGGTGAAGAACTTCACCTGGACGAACGACGACCAGAACACCGTCGCCAAGTACATCGCGGTGGACAAGATGTCGCCCGAGGCGGCGGCGAAGAAGTGGGTCGAGGCCAACCGCGACAAGGTCGACGCCTGGATCAAGTAGGGCGCACGACCGCCCTGGTGAACCCCGCCGGCAAGGCCCGGCAGGCTGAGGATTC
>NZ_JBHVCP010000054.1:0-51674 GCF_042803315.1 Streptomyces sp. NPDC057424 | reverse complement strand
TTCGAGGCTCGGGCCACACCCGTTTCGCGTTCAAGGACGTCCCGTTCTGTACTTTGACCGATCAACTACTCCCGTTTGAGGCCGATTTGCAGGAGAAACACAGGAAGAGGAGGGTGGAAAAGGGGGGTTTCACAGAGTTCATCCCACTGTCCAGACCGGGAGACGGTCATGTCCGCGCCCATCCTCAGAGAACACGACGTCACGCTCCAGTCCCAGATCCCCGCGAATCTCGGCGACACGGTGACCCTGCCCGTCCGGGAGTACGACGGCACCAGGCCGAACCAAGCGCACAAGCCGGTGCTGATGCTGCACGGCAGAAGCGTGCCGGCGCTGGCGGGGTTCGACCTCGCGCCGGTTCCCGGCGGCCCCGCCACCCGCTACAGCTGGGCTCAGGAACTCGCGGGCGACGGTTACGACGTCTTCATCATGGACCTGCAGGGATCCGGCCGGTCGCCCCGCCCGAGGATGGACGATCCGTGCAATGCCAGCCCGACCCAGCAGCCGGTCCTCGTCCCCAACCCCCTCCAGGCGCCGTGCCCTCCCCCGCCCCCGTACCCGTCCCAGCTGGGCAACTCGGAGAGCGAGTGGGCGGAGCTGGACGCGGTGGTCGAGTACATCCGGGGCCTGCCCGGCAGGAAGAAGCCGATCCGCTTCGTCGGCTGGTCCCTGGGAGCGGCCGTCATGGGCACCTACGCCCTCCAGAAGCCCGACAACGTCGAGAACCTGCTCCTGCTCGCCCCGGTCTTCCCGCCCAAGGGACGCTGGTCGGACAACCCCGACGACCCCTTCGGGCGTCCGGCCGAGGCCCAGACACTTCCTGTGTCCACGCCGGCCACCACCTGGGGCTTCCCGATGTTCGTCGGCACCAAGACCGGGTTCAGGACGGGGCTGGACGGCAACCCCGCCCTCCGGGAGCCCGGCATCGTGGACCTCGTCTGGGAGGCCTGCATGCAGAGCGACCCCCTCGGCAGCAAGTGGGGCCCCGAGGTGGAGCCGGGCGTCTCCGAGGGCATCCTGCGCTACCGGAACACCTACTGGTGGGGCTGGAACAGCCAGACGGTGCCCCACGAGAAGCCGCCCGGCACGCGCGTCCTCGGCGAACGGGTCCCCGTGCTCATCATCTACGGGGAGCTGGACCGGGCAGCCAACAGCCCAGCGACCTTCCCCGACCCTGTTCGCTTCTCCGTGCCCGCCCTCTACGCAGCCGTCAAGGGTCCCCGGAAGCTGATGTTCTGCCTCGCCGGCGCGGGCCACTCCCTGGTGTGGGAGCTCACCGCCCGGACCGTCCACCACATGTCGAAGCAGTGGTTCAAGAACGGCAAGGTCGAGGGCCTGACCGACGGCAGCTACTTCAGGAACCCGGACGGTGAGCTGATCCCCCTGCCCTGACGGGTGAGGAGAGGGGGATCAGGCCAGGTCAGGTCAGGAAGTCCCGCCCGATCCGCTCCGCCACCCGTTCCAGGATCGGCCCGGCCTCGGCGATGCACTTCGCCACGTCCGGCTCCGCGTCCGTCAGGGGGTACGCCCGGCGGAAACCGGCGCGGCCCAGGGTCTGAGGCGGCAGGGCGAGGCGGCCGCAGACGGCTACGACGTCCTTGCCCGCGGCACGGGCCGCCGCGGCGACGCCCGCCGGGGCCTTGCCGTGGAGGGTCTGCTCGTCGAGAGAGCCCTCACCGGTGATGACCAGGTCGGCACGGTCCAGGGCGGTTGCGAAGCCCAGGACGTCGAGCATGACCTCGATGCCGGGGCGGAAGCGGGCGCCGAGCAGCAGGGCGCCGTAGCCGATGCCGCCCGCCGCGCCCGCACCCGGCGACGCCGCGTGCGCGGCGGCCTTCGGGCCGGCCGGGCCCTCCAGCACCTTCGCGAAGTGCGCGAGGGCGGTGTCCAGGGTCTCCACGTCGTCGGGTGAGGCGCCCTTCTGCGGGCCGTAGACCGCGGGGGCGCCCTTCGGGCCGGTCAGCGGGTTGTCGACGTCGCTCGCGAGGACCAGGTCGACCTCGGCGAGGCGCGGGTCGAGTCCCGACAGGTCGGCGGTGGCCAGCTCGGCGAGTCCGCCGCCGCCGGGGGGCACCGGCTCCCCGCCGGCGTCCAGGAACCGGGCGCCGAGCGCCGACAACATCCCGGCGCCGCCGTCGGTGGTGGCGCTGCCGCCGACCCCGAAGACGATCGTGCGGGCGCCCGCGTCCAGCGCGGCCCGCAGCAGCTCGCCGGAGCCGTACGTGGACGCCGTGAGCGGGGCGAAGACCCCGGCGGGCAGCCGTTGCAGCCCGCTCGCCTCGGCCATCTCCACGACCGCGGTGCCCTCGCGCAGCGCGAAGGCCGCCGTCACCTCGTCGCCCAGGGGACCGGCGACCCGTACCTCCCGGCGCTCGAACCCGGCCGCGACCGCCGCGGCCACGGTCCCGTCGCCGCCGTCGGCCACGGGCAGCGCCTCGACCTCGAGGTCCGGCAGGACCCGGCGCAGCCCCGCCGTGACCCGCTCGGCGACCTCCACGGCCGTCAGCGACCCCTTGAACTTGTCCGCGGCGACGAGCACCCTCTGCGCCGTCCGGGTGTCGCTCACTGCAGCGTCCGCCACTTGCACTCCCCTTGCTCTCCGGGCCCTCACGCACGTCAGGGCCAGTCGCGCCGCTGTGACCTTAACCGGAGGACACCCCCCTCGTCATGCAGACGCCCAGCCCGTGGACCGCGCCCTTCGGCCCCGAAAGGGGTAGACCGTAACCATGACCAGTGCCGGCACGGAGACAAGCACCGGGACCCATCTCGCCGACCGCATCCTCGGCGGCTGGCAGGGCCGCATCGCGGGCAACATGCTCGGCAAGCCGGTCGAGCAGGGCGAGGTGTGGACCCGCGACCGCATCGACCGCTATCTGCGCCGGGCCGCGGCCCTGCCGCTGACCGACTACCTGCCCGAGCCGATCAGCGAGCACGACGGCTTCGCGCTGCGGCCGGAGTGGCGCAGCTGCGTCCGCGGCCGCATCCACGGCAGCTGCCGTGACGACGACATCGACTACGCGATCCTCGGCCTCGACCTGCTGGAGACCCACGGCTTCGGTTTCAGCACCGAGCAGGTCGGCGACCTGTGGCTGCTGCGGCTGCCGTATCTGCAGACGTTCACCGCCGAGCGGGCCGCGTACCGCAACCTCGCCAACGGGCTGAAGCCGCCGCTGACGGCGACGTACGACAACCCGTACCAGGAGTGGATCGGCGCCCTCATCCGCGCCGACATCTTCGGCTGGACCTGCCCCGGCGTCCCGCGCCGCGCCGCCTCCCTGGCCCGGCGGGACGCGGTGCTGTCGCACACCGGCAACGGGGTCTACGGGTCGATGTGGGCGGCGGCGCTGATCGCGGCGGCGTTCACGGCGCCCACCGTGCGGCACGCCCTGGACGAGGCCCTGACGGTGATCCCGGCGAGCAGCCGCCTCGCCCGCACGGTACGCCGGGTGGCCTCCCTGCACGACACCCGGATGTCCTGGGAGGACACGCTCACCACGGTCGCCGAGGAAACCACCGGGATGGGCTGGATCCACACCGTGCCGAACGCGGCCGTCCTCACCGCCGGCCTGCTCTACGGCGACGGCGACTTCACGCGCACCATCACCCTGACCGTCCGCGGGGGCCTGGACACCGACTCCAACGGCGCGACCGCGGGTTCGGTGGCCGGCGTCCTCGGCGGGGCGGCGGCCATCCCCGGCCAGTGGAAGGCCCCGCTGGAGGACACGGTCCGCAGCGCGGTGTTCGGCTTCGACGGGGTGCGGATCAGCGAGCTGGCGGAACGGACGCTGCGGCTGGCGGAGCCGGCGGCCTGACCGCCGGGGGATGAGGCGGGATCCGGTGGTTACCCTGCACCGGTGACCGCCTCTCCTGACTTCGCCACCTACATCGCCTCGCTGCCCCGCGTCCTGGCCGGCGCCGCCGCGCTGTTCCGGGACGGCGAGGGCCGTGTGCTGCTCGTCGAGCCCAACTACCGGGAGGGCTGGGCGCTGCCCGGCGGCACCGTCGAGTCCGACGACGGCGAGACCCCTCGGCAGGGCGCGCGGCGCGAGACGGCCGAGGAGATCGGCCTGGACCGGGAGCCCGGCCGGCTGCTGGCGGTGGACTGGGTGCACGGCACGGGCCGTCCGCCGCTGGTGGCGTACCTCTACGACGGCGGGGTGCTGAGCGAGGACGAGGTCAGGGCGATCCGACTCCAGGAGGAGGAGCTGCTGTCCTGGCGGCTGGTCTCGCGCGAGGAGCTGACCGAGTATCTGCCGGGCGCCCTCGGGGGCCGCGTCCTGGCCGCCCTCGACGTCCTGGCGGACGGCTCGGGCACGGCGGAGCTGGAGAACGGCCACCGGGTCGCCTGAACGGCGCCGACTGCTCAGGCCTCGACGTCCCGGGGCTTGACGTCGACCTCGCGCAGCGCCTCGTCGCGTGCGGCCACGCGGGCCTCGGTGCGGTGACCGCGCTCGACGTAGTCGCGGACGACGAGTTCCACTGCGTCCTGGGGACTGCCCACCCCGGCGAGCACCATGGCTTCCACGACGAGTTCGGCGTCGAGCGAGACAGTGACCTTGGCCATGGGCGGACAGTAACACCGGTCCGGGGCACCGCGATATCCGTTCGCCGCTCCCCCACGGCCCGGCCTACCCTCGGTGACATGGCCAAACCCCTTGTCGCCCTGCTCACCGGAGCCGGCATCAGCACGGATTCCGGGATCCCGGACTACCGCGGGCCGAACGGGCTTTGGCGGCGGGACCCGGAAGCCGAGAAGCTCGTCACGTACGAGTACTACATGGGTGACGCGGAGATCCGCCGCCGCTCCTGGCGGATGCGGCGCGTGAACGGGGCCCTGGGGGCGGAGCCCAACGCCGCGCACCGGGCGGTGGCCGAACTGGAGCGGTCCGGAGTGCCGGTGCGGGTGATCACGCAGAACGTGGACGGGTTGCACCAGCTCGCCGGGATGCCCGCCCGCAAGGTGCTCGAACTGCACGGCACGGCGCGGAGTTTCGTCTGCACCGGCTGCCGTGCCGACGGCCCCATGACGGACGCACTCGCACGGGTCGAGGCGGGTGAGGACGACCCGCCGTGCCTGGAGTGCGGCGGGATCCTGAAGCCGGCGACGGTGATGTTCGGCGAGCGGCTCGACCCCGTCGTCCTCGGTCAGGCGGCCGCCATCAGCAAGGGCTGCCAGATCTTCGTCGCCGTCGGTACGAGCCTCCAGGTGCAGCCCGCCGCCGGCCTCGCCGGTGTCGCCGCCGACCACGGCGCCCGCCTGATCATCGTCAACGCCGAGCCGACCCCGTACGACGACCGGGCCGACGAGATCGTCCGCGACCCCATCGGCACGGCCCTGCCCGAGCTGCTGCGCGGCCTCACCGCCGAGGCGAGCCCCGCAGGTCCGACAGGCGCATGAGCGCGTCACGGCCCTGGTGGCGCTCGGCTTCGGTGAGGTCGAGCGCGGCCGCCCGGGCGAGGGCGGCCGCGGTCGCCTCCTCGTCGCCGAGCCGCCCCGCGACGTCCGCACGCAGGACGAGGAGCTGAAGCAGCTGGACGGGCGTCGGCGTCTCGTCCGTCAGACGCAGCGCCCGGTCGATGACCTTGGCGGCGCCCGCCGTGTCCCCCTTGGAGTCCGCCAGGAGGGACGCGAAGTGCAGGGCCCGCGCGAACGTCTCCTCGGGGGCGGGCCCGTGGTGCCGCTCCTCGCCGGTGCGCTGCCCGACGCGGACGCAGTTGCCTCCGGGGTCGGTCACGAGGAACTGCCGCACGCCGTACGACATGTCCTTGAGCGGCCCGACCCGCGGCAGCCCCCGGGTGGGGATCCTGCCGTACGTCTCCTTGAGCCCGGCCCGGAACGACCGGTAGAGGCCGTCGACGTCGTCGGTCAGGACGTAACAGGTGCTGACCGACACGGTCGGCTCGTACTGCTTCATCGCGAAGAACTGCAGCTCGATGGCGCCGCGTTCCACGACCGCGTAGGGGTTGGGGCTGCGCTGCCGGTACGTCACCTCGAAGCCGAGGGCGGTGTAGAAGTCGAGGACGGGCTGGAGGGTCCGGCACGGCAGGATCGGGATCGTCTTCTCCGGCATGACCTCAGTCTAGTCAAATTTGATGAGTTGCGGAGTCGGAAAGGTCAGAAAAGGGCGGCTCCGCGTTCGAAGTCCAGCAGGCGCTGCTTGCGCTCCAGCCCGCCGCCGTACCCCGTCAGGTTGCCGTTCGCGCCGATGACGCGGTGGCACGGCACGATGATGCCGATGGGGTTGCGGCCGTTGGCGAGGCCGACCGCGCGGGAGGCGGCGGGGGCGCCGAGGATGCCGGCGAGCCGGCCGTAGGTGCGGGTCTCGCCGTACGGGATGCGGCGCAGCGCGTCCCAGACGGCGCGCTGGAACGGGGTCCCCGTCAGGCGCAGTGTGACGGTGAACTCCTTGAGCCCGCCCGCGAAGTAGGCCTCCAGTTGCTCCTCCGCCTCCGCGAAAGGGGTGTCGTCGCGGGCGCCGAAGGTCTCCTCCGGCGGGCGGTGGCGCTGGTCGGTCATGTAGAGGCCGCACAGGACACCGTCGTCGGCGACGAGGGTGAGGGGGCCGTACGGGCTGTCGGTCACGGTGTGCTGTTTCATCGAACATCCCTATACCGGAAGGAAGTTGATCGGGTGGCTGTCGGTCGCCCAGAGGTACTGGACGGCGTAGGCCCGCCAGGGGCGCCAGGCAGCGGCGCGGGCGGTGAGCGCGGCGGGGGTGGACGGCAGGCCCAGTTCCCGGGCGGCGCGGCGGATGCCGAGGTCGGTGGGGAGGAAGGCGTCGGGGTCGCCCAGGGCGCGCATCGCGATGACGTCCACGGTCCAGGGGCCGAAGCCGGGCAGGGCGAGGAGCCGGTCGCGGGTGCCCGGCCAGTCGCTCTCGACGCCCAGGTGGAGGTCGCCGTCGGCGAGGGCGCGGACCAGGGTGGTGAAGGTCGTGCGGCGGGTGCGGGGCATCGCCAGGGTCGCGGGGTCGAGCGCCGCGAGGGCCTCGGGCGCCGGGAAGAGGTGGGTGAGGCCGCCCTCGGGGTCCTCGACCGGTTCGCCGTGCGCGGTGACCAGGCGGGCCGCGTGGGTGCGCGCGGCGGCGGTGGAGACCTGCTGGCCGAGCACGGCCCGGACGGCGAGCTCGGCCTCGTCGGCCGTGCGCGGCACACGCCGGCCGGGCGCCTTGTCGACCAGCGGCGCGAGGACCGGGTCCGTGCGGAGCAGGCCGTCGATCGCGACGGGGTCGGCGTCCAGGTCGAGCAGGCGGCGGCAGCGGCTGATGGCGACGGTCAGGTCGCGCAGGTCGCTGAGGGTGAGGCGGCAGGCGATGTGGTCCGGGTTGGGGGTGAGGGCCACGATGCCGTGGCCGTACGGGAGCCGCAGGGTGCGGCGGTAGGAGCCGTCGCGCCACTCCTCCACTCCGGGTACGGCCGTCGCCGCGAGGTGGCCGAAGAGGTTGTCGGGGTTGAGCGGGGCGCGGAACGGCAGCCGCAGCGCCAGTGCGCCGGGGGTGCTCGCGCCCTGCCGCTTCGGGGCGCGGGCACGCAGCTCGCCCGGGGGCAGGGCGAAGACCTCGCGGACCGTGTCGTTGAAGGTCCGGATCGAGGCGAAGCCGGCGGCGAAGGCGATCTGCGCCATGGGCAGGGCGGTCGTCTCGATGAGCAGCCTCGCCGTCTGGGCCCGCTGGGCGCGGGCGAGTGCGAGGGGGCCCGCCCCCAGCTCGGTGAGGAGCTGCCGCTCGACCTGCCGGGTGCTGTAACCGAGCCGGCCGGCGAGCCCGGGCACACCCTCGCGATCCACGACGCCGTCGGCGATCAGCCGCATGGCGCGGGCCACGAGGTCGGCTCGCTGGTTCCACTCCGGGGAGCCGGGGCTGGTGTCGGGCCTGCAGCGCTTGCAGGCCCGGAACCCGGCCTGCTGGCAGGCCGCCGCGCTGGGATGGAACACCATGTTCTCCGGCTTGGGCGGCACCACCGGGCAGCTGGGACGGCAGTAGATGCCGGTGGTCAGGACGGCCGTGAAGAACCAGCCGTCGAACCGCGCGTCCTTCGACTGCACGGCGCGCACGCAGCGCTCGGTGTCGGTGTGCATTCCCGTCTGCATGGGTCCAGCATCCGGCACCCGGCGGCACGGGGCTGGCGAGAATCCGACATCGACCCGCCCACGCCCCGCCACCCCACCGGCACAGATGAAGATTCATTCATGTGTTCGTGCGGGGCCGGTACGATGACGTCATGGGTCATGGAGCCGTCACCCCCGTGCAGGACGCCGGCGCGCGCGTACGCCTGGACGCGGACAACGTCGCGAAGGTCGCCACCACGCTCCAGGCCCTGTCCACGCCCTCCCGGCTGCTCATTCTGGCGCGGCTGCGCGAAGGCCCGCTGCCGGCCACGGAGTTGGCCGCCGAGGTGGGCATGGAGCAGTCGGCCTGCTCGCACCAGCTGCGGCTGCTGCGCAATCTGGGCCTGGTCGTGGGTGAGCGGCGGGGCCGTTCGGTGGTGTACGCGCTGCACGACCACCATGTCGCCGAGCTGCTCGACCAGGCCGTCTACCACGTGGAGCATCTGCGCCTGGGCATCAGCGACGCCGCCGACTGAGACGGCGCCGCTGTCACACGACCGGAGCTATGCGGTGGCCGTCGGCCGGCGCGAGGCCCGCATCGCCTCGCTCACCCGCGTCAGCGGACGCAGCCGGTAGGTGTACGCGTAGTCGCGATCGGCGAACAGCTTGTACTCGTCGTGAGGGTGCGCCCCCCAGCTGTCGTCGCCGCCCACGCCCGTCTGGCGGTGGTTGAGCCGGAGGATCACCGCGTCCCGGGGCGTGAGCTGGTAGTCGTGGCGGGCCCCGGCCGACAGGTCCTCCGGTGTGAAGTGCGAGGCGTTGACCTCCAGCAGCGGCTCACCGCAGACGAGCAGTCCGCGCCCGCTGCGGTCGGTGAGCGCGGCCCAGCGGACGTCGGTCTTGTTGCCGTTCTCCTGGGGACGCAGGTAGGAGGTCCACTGCCCGGAGACGGTGCCGGAGTACAGGCCGACGTCGGTGGCGTTGTTGCGGTCCCACATGTTCTCCTCCGGGCCCCGGCCGTAGTAGTGCAGCCGGTCCAGGCGGCGGGGCAGGAACAGCAGGGTCCCGACCTCGGGGATGTACGGGAGGCCGGCCGCACCTGGATGCAGGGTGTTGTCGACCTTGATCTCGCCGTGGCCGAAGACCGTGTACGTGGTACTGAACGTGGACGCCGTACCGGTGGGCAGCGTGCCGGTGACGGTGACCTCGACGGCCCGGTCGTCCAGGGGCCGAACCCGGACGTCGGTCACCTTCCGCTTCGCTCCGGCGTCGCGCCACATCTGGTTGCGGGTGTGGTGGCCGTTGCCGCGGTCGTTGTCGGTGGGTGCCCGCCAGAAGTTCGGGGCGGGGCCGGAGGTGAGGAGACGGGTGCCGCCCGCCTCGAAGGACGTGATGGTCCCGGTGCTCTTGTCGACGGTGACGGCGAAGCCCTTGCCCTTCACGGTGACGGCCTTGTCCCCGTCGGTGTGGCTGAGGGCGGGCACGGTTCGCAGCGGCGCGGGCTTCACGGCCGGGCTGCCCGCGTCGAGGGCGAGCTGCTGCTTGGCCACCTCGAAGCCGGCCTTGGCCCACCGGGTGGATTCCCTGGTGGTGAAGGAGAGCTGGAGGAAGTACTCGGTGCCGGGTTCGGGCCTGGCGGGCAGCCGCACCGGAACCTTGATGTCCTTGCTGCTCAGCGGTGCGACGTTCAGCTGGTCGCGGGTCAGCCGGCCGCGCTGGACGACCTCGCCGTCGGCGACGAGGGACCAGCGTCCGTCGAACTCACGGAGATTGGTGAAGAGGTACTCGTTGGTGAGCGTGACGGCGCCGGGGCCGCCCGACGCCGGGGTGGCGTTGACGGCCTGGTAGATCTGCTTGACCTCGGCGGACTTGCCGGTGAGGCCGCGGTCGGCCGTGACGATGCCGTTTCCGCAGAACGCGCCGTCGTTGGGGTTGTCGCCCCAGTCGCCGCCGTAGGCGTAGAACGTCTTGTCGCGCGGGCGCTTCTCGGTGAAGCCGGCGGTGGCGGCGTCGAACCAGAAGCGCACGCCCTCGTCTCCCGGCTTGCGGGTCTCCGAGGCCAGTTCCGCGGCGCTCAGCGCACGGGCGTACACGCGGGCCCGGCGGATGGTGCCGCTGAACTCCCGGGTCGGGTTGTCGATGTCGGTGGCGAGCGACAGGGACGCGGTGTTGTCGGCCGGGCGCCGGGTGGTGGTCCGGGTGCCGCGCACCCGGCCGTCGACGTACAGGGTGAGCGTGCCGGCGTCGGCGTCGAACACACCGGCGATGTGGTGCTCCGCGCCGGTCCAGCCGTCGGGCAGCGCCCAGCTCGCGGTGACCCACTGGCCTCCGCCGTGGATGAAGAACTCCAGGTTCCTGTCGGTCTGCTTCAGGGCGTACTGGGTGTCGCCCTTGGCGATGATCGGCTGGTGGAAGCCGGTCACGTGCGGGGTGACCCAGGCCTCCAGCGTGAGGGAGCCCGTGAGGTCGAGGCGGGTGTCGCGGGGGAAGACGGTGCCGCCGGAGACGCCCTTCTCGCGGTCGAAGGTGCCGGAGGGCGCGATGACCTCGCCGCGCAGCGAGCCCGGGCCGGACTCGGTGAGCAGCTTGCGGGTCGGGGTGGGCCAGCGCAGGGCCTGGTCGACGAAGTCCCAGATCCAGCCGCCCTGGAGGACGTCGTGGCGACGGATGATGTCCCAGTACTTCTTGAAGTTGCCGTTGGAGTTCCCCATGCCGTGGGAGTACTCGATCATCACGTACGGCCGGGTGTCGCCGGTGTCCTTGGCGCGCTGCTCGACCCGCTGCGGCTTGTCGTACATCTCGGAGCGGATGTCGCTGATGCCCGGGCGGTCGTCGCCCTCGTACTGGATGACGCGGCTGGGGTCGTAGGAGCGGATCCAGTCGTACATGGCGTTGAAGGTGGTGCCGCTGCCCGCCTCGTTGCCGAGGGACCAGATGACCACAGAGGCGTGGTTCTTGTCGCGGTGGACCATGTTCTGGGCGCGGACCACGCAGGCCTCGGTCCACTCCGGGTGACCGCTGCCGGGGAACTTGTCGCGGATGCCGTGGGTTTCGAGGTTGGTCTCGTCCACGAGGTACAGGCCGTACTCGTCGGCGAGTTCGTACCACAGCGGGTTGTTGGGGTAGTGCGAGGTGCGGACGCTGTTGATGTTGAGCCGCTTGATGACCTCGATGTCCTCGACCATCTGCGCGCGGGTGAGTGCCGAGCCGGTGACGGGGTGCATCTCGTGGCGGTTGGTGCCGCGGAAGGAGACCGGCTTGCCGTTGATGCGCATCAGGCCGTCCTTGAGCGCGAACTCGCGGAAGCCGACCCGGTGCGAGAGGGTCTCCACCACCTTGCCGGCGGGGTCGCGCAGGCGGAGCACGGCGGTGTAGAGGTTCGGGTGCTCGGCCGACCAGAGCTTCGGCGAGGGGACGGCTCTGGACGCCTCGGCGGTGGCCTCGTCGCCGTCGGGGACGTCGACGGGCCGGTGCAGGGGCCGGGACCAGACGGCGTGGCCGCGCGCGTCGTAGAGCTGGGTCTCGACGGTGTAGCGGCCCGCGCCCTTGCCGCCGTAGTCGCGGACGTGCGCGGTGACCTTGAGCTCGGCGGAGGTGTAGCCGTCGCCGAGCGGGGTGTCCAGTTTGAAGTCGCGCAGGTGCACGTTCGGGGTGGAGTACAGGTGGACCGAGCGGAAGATGCCGCTCAGCCGGATCATGTCCTGGTCCTCCAGCCAGTCCCCGTCGGAGTAGCGGTACACCTCGACGGCGATCTGGTTGGTGCCCGGCTTCAGATGGCGGGTGATGTCGTACTCGGCGGAGGTGTAGGAGTCCTCGTGGTAGCCCACCAGCTCGCCGTTGATCCACACGTAGTGGGCGGACTTGACGCCCTCGAAGTGCAGGAAGGTGCGCCGGCCGGACCAGTTGCGGGGCACGGTGAACGTGCGGCGGTACTGGCCGACGGGGTTGTAGCGGGTCGGGGCGGCCGGCGGCTGGGCGTTCTCGCCGCCGCCGTTGGCCCCCCACCAGGGGTAGGTGATGTTGACGTAGATCGGGAAGTCGTAGCCGTGCATCTGCCAGGCCGAGGGCACCGGGATGGTGTCCCAGCCGGAGTCGTCGACGCCGGTGCCGTAGAAGTCCGGGTCCCGGTCGTCGGGGCGGTCCGCGTAGGCGAACTTCCAGGTGCCGTCGAGGCTCAGGCGGTACGGCGAGCGCTCGCGGTCGCCCTTCAGCGCCTGCCCGAGGTCGGCGTAGGGCATGAGGGTGGTGTGCGGCGGCTCGGTGCCCACCCGGTACACGCTCAGGCCGTCGTTCCACTCCGGAGGGCCGTCCGCCGCCGGGCGCCGGCCGGCCGCGTGCGCCGCGGCGGGCGACGCGGACAGGGCGAGCGCGCCGAGCACGGCGGCTCCTCCCTCCAGCAGTCGGCGACGGCTGACGACCGGCCGGTCGGCGGGAGAGGGGTGCGGGTGCGGGTGCGGCATGACCGTGGCCTTCCTCGGTTCGACAGGGTGCTGCACGGACTGAGGGCATGTCAGACGGGACTCCCAACCACCCATCTGCGATGGGTGTTTCTGTTGGGAGACGTGCAACTGACGGTGACGGAGCAACTGCTGAGCAGGCACACCCTAGGACTCGAACACAAACGAAGCAATGATCCCGTCGGACTTTGTGCGGTCCTGATGGTTATCCGGCGTCAGGCGGTCTTCAGGCCGTGGCCGTGAGAAAGGCGAGCAGCTCACTGGTCAGCCGGGCGGGCGCGTCCAGCGGAACGAGATGGCCGGCCCCCGGGACGGGCACCAGGCGCGCACCCGGGATCAGGGCGGCGAGTTCCTGCCCCTTGGCGAACGGGATCCAGGTGTCCTCGGTGCCCCAGCACACCGTGACGGGCAGCTCGATCGCCGGGTAGAGCGGCTGGATCTCGTCGGTGTAGCGCTGGTCGGCCTGCGCGATCTGCCGGTAGAAGGCCGCCCGGCCCTCCTCCCCCGTCCACGGCCCGACCAGCGCGTCGAGCGTGGCGGGGCGCAGGCCGAGGTGGCTCGCGGAGGAGACGTACTCGCGCACCAGCGCCTCGTGCAGCGCTGCCGGGAGCTGCTCGAAGACCCGGCTGTGCTCCCCGACCAGCCGGAAGAAGGGGGAGCCCCAGGGCTTCAGGGCCACCGGGTCGACCAGCGCGAGGCGCCGGTAGCGGGCCCCGTGCAGCAGGTGGGCACGCAGTGCCACGCAGCCGCCGAAGTCATGCGCGACGACCGCCGGCTCCTCCAGTTCCCAGTGCGCGAGAAGGTCGGCGAAGATCCGGCCCTGGGCGCCCAGTGAGACGTCCTGGCCGGGGCGCATGGCGGAGGTGCCGTAGCCCGCCATGTCCCATACGTGCACGCGGTACCCGACCGCGGCGAGGGAGGGTGCGATCTCGTGCCACACGTACGACGAGAAGGGCGTCCCGTGCAGCAGCACGACCGGCTCGCCGCCCGGGTCGCCGAGCCGGTCCCAGCGCACGGTCCCCGACGCGGTGACCAGGCTCTCCCGCAGTGTCCAGTCCCCCACGATGCCGCTCCCTCCCGCCGCGTGCGCCGACCCGCGGCTTTTTGTCATTTCGGCGCGACAGTGCCGCTCTTCCGAACGTAATGTGACCTCATCGGACAGCCCGCGCAACAGATCATGGCGGTACCTGTGCCGCGCCGGAAGGAGCGGCTCACATGAACGCGTACGCGACCTCGGACCGCGACGCCGTCACGGCCGCGCCCGGCGGTCTGCTGGATCTGCTGAAGGTCGCGGCGGTGGTCCTGGACCCCGGCGGGCACATCGCGCTGTGGAGCCCCGAGATCGAGCAGCTGCTCGGCTGGACCGCCGAGGAGGCCCTGCGCCAGCGCGCCGACACCCTCCTGGTCTCCCCTGCCGACCGGCCCCGGGGCAGGGAGCTGTTCGCCCAGGTCAGCACGGGCGCCCGGTGGGCCGGTGTCTTCCCGCTGCGGCATCGCGACGGCACGGAACGCGCCGTGGAGTTCCGTACGATGCGCCTCCTCGACCCCGAGGGACGGCCCCACCTGCTGGGACTCGCCACGGACGCGACGACCGTACGGAAGGTGGAGCGCGACCTCGCCCTCTCGCACAGCCTCGTCAACCAGACCCCGCTCGGCATCGCCGTCTTCGACAACGACCTGCGCTGGGTCGGGGTCAACCCGGCGCTGGAGCGGATCAACGGCGTGCCCGAGGAGGCCGTGCTGGGCCGCCGGGTCGGGGACGTGCTGCCCGACCTGGACGTGGCGGCCATCGAGGCCCGGATGCGGCACGTCCTGCAGACCGGCAGGCCTCTGCTCGACCAGCAGACCGTCGGACGTACGGCTGCGGACGTCCAGGAGCGCGCCTACTCGGAGTCGTACCACCGCATCGAGGACACCGACGGCCGGGTGCTCGGGCTCGCGATGGCCGTGCTGGACGTCACCGAGCGCCAGCAGGCCGCGGCGGAGGTCGCGCAGGCACGCCAGCACCTGTCGGTGATCGCCGACGCGGGAGTGAAGATCGGCACCACGCTGGACCTCCAGCAGACCGCCCGGGAGCTGGCCGACGTGGTCGTGCCGCATCTCGCGGACCTGGCCGCCGTGGACGTCCTGGAGTCGGTCGTGGCCGGCGGCACCATCGCTCCCGTGTCGGGCGGCGCCCCGGCCGAGTTCCGGGCGCTGGCCGTCGCGGCCGGCTACCCCACCGACGCCATCCACGCCGCCGACCCGGTGGGCGAGCTGGCCACCTACGGTTCGTCGCGGATCATCACGCAGTGCATCCGCAGCGCGCGCCCGGTCCTGGTCGAGCGCGTGGACGGCAAGATGATGCGGCGTCTCGCCCGGGACTCACGGGCCGCGCAGGCCCTGCACGAGGCGGGCGCCCACACCTATCTGGCGCTGCCGCTGATGGCCCGCGGCAAGGTGCTCGGCACGCTCTCGCTGTACCGCACGGTCAACGAGCGCCCCTTCGACGACCGGGACCAGGTGCTCGCCTCCGAACTCGCCGCCCGCGCCGCGATCTGCATAGACAACGCCCGCCTCTACGGCCGCGAACGCGGCACCGCACTGACCCTGCAGCGGAGTCTGCTGCCGAGCACACCCGCCGAACGGGAGGGGCTGGACATCGCCGCCCGCTACCGCCCGGCCCTCAGCGAGGTCGGCGGCGACTGGTACGACGTCCTGCCGCTGGGCCCGGGGCGCACCGGGCTGGTCGTCGGGGACGTCATGGGCAAGGGCGTCCAGGCCGCGGCGATCATGGGACAGCTGAGCACGGCGACGCGGGCACTGGCCCGGCTGGATCTGCCGCCCGCCGAGCTGCTGCGGCACCTCGACGACATCGCAGGCTCGCTCGGCGACGCGATCGCCACCTGCGTGTACGCGGTGTGCGACCTGGGGCGCGGCACCTGCGAGCTGTCCAGCGCCGGGCACCTGCCGCCGGTGCTCGCCGGGGCGGACGGCGGTGCGAGGCTCCTCGACGTGCCGGGGGGTGTGCCGCTCGGGGTCGGCGGCGTGGAGTTCGGCACGATGGAAGTGGAACTCCCCCCGGGCTCCCTGCTCGCCCTGTACACGGACGGGCTGGTCGAGAACCGCGCGGAGCCGATCGACACCGGCCTCGACACGCTGACCCGCCTGCTCCAGAACCCGGGGCCCAGCCTTCAGCGCGCGAGCGACGGTCTGCTCAGCGCGCTGAGTCCCGAGCCGGACGACGACGTGGCACTGCTGCTGGTCCGCACACGGGCCTGAGCCCGCTCGGCACACCCGCCCCTTCCGGCGAGTTGCCTGCTCTGCCCTACGTGAGGCTCATGGCTTTCCCGGCGGGCTGCCGAACGGCTTTCAGGTGTCCTCCTTCCGCACGGTGCACAGCGCCCAGATGACGAACGCCGACATCGCGATCATCACGACCGACCAGACCGGGTACTGCGGCAGGGAGAGGAAGTTGGCGATGATGACGAGTGCGGCGATGCCCACGCCGGCGACGCGCGCCCACAGCGACGCCTGGAACAACCCCAGGCTGACGCCTACGGCCAGCGCGCCCAGGATCAGGTGGATCCAGCCCCAGCCGGTGAGGTCGAACTCGAAGACGTAGTTGCGCGTCGTGATGAAGACGTCGTCCTCGGCGATCGCCGCGATGCCACGCATGACGCCCAGGATCCCGGAGATCATGAGCATGACGGCCGCGAAGATCATCAGTCCGGCGGCCCATTGGCGTTTGGCCATGTGAGCGCGCGTAGGGTGTGTGGCGGTCATCTGCTGCCTCGTTTCTTTGCGTCCGGCGCGGTCAGCGACCGGAGGTGGAGGTGGCGTGGGGCTAGGGTGCCGACGGGCCGGAGCCGCTCAGGACCAGGTGCTTCGCCTTGCGGAACTCCTCGTCCGTGATGTCACCGCGGGCGCGGATCTCGGACAGCCTGGCGAGTTCGTCGACGCTGCTCGGCCGGCTCTCGCCGCCCCTGGCCGTCTGCCGGATGTAGCTGTCCATGGCCTCCTGCTGCTCGCGGGCGTGTGTGACTTCCCTGCGCCCCATGTTCTTGCCGCGGGCGATGACGTAGACGAACACCCCGAGGAAGGGCAGGACGATGCAGAACACCAGCCAGCCCGTCTTGGCCCAGCCGCTCAGAGAGTCGTCACGGAAGACGTCGAAGACGATCCGGAAGAGCAGCACGAACCACATGATCCACAGGAAGAACCACAGCATCGCCCAGAAGGCGCTCAGCAGCGGAAAGTCGTACGCCAGGTAGGTCTGCGCACTCATGTCGCTCCTCCGTCCCGGGCCTGCGCCCGGCAGCCGTTGCGTGCCGTTCTCAGCGTGCCCGCGGCCCGGGCCGGGCTGCCTCACCCGGAGCGGGTGATCGTGCCGCCCCCGCGCGGCCGGTGACGGCTGCCGGCGCCAGGCGGTACCAGCCGGCCACCGTCTCGCACCGCCGGATCACCCTCGGCGGGTGATCCGTTCGCCGCTCCTCCGCGGTGAGGTGGTAGCGACCCCATGTGCCGGCAGAGGACCACGAGACGAGATGAATGATCCAGCGGCTGCCCGGACCACGCCCGCCCGGCTCCGGCAGGAGCAGGAGCGAGAACAGGAGCAGCGTCGGCGGCGACACGGTCCGCGGCTACGCGCGAAGGCCGCCGTCCTGGTGCGTGCGGTGCTCATCGCGACCAGCCTCGTCACCGTCTACTACGTGCTGCCTCTGGACGGCCGCAGCACGACCGGCAGCTCGGCACTGCTCGCCGGCGGTCTGCTGCTGGTCGTCCTGGTCTTCTCGTGGGAGGTGCGGGCCATCGCGTATTCGCCCTACCCGCGACTGAAGGCCGTCGAGGCCCTGGCCGCCACGCTGGTCCTCTTCCTCCTGCTCTTCGCGGGCACCTATTTCCTGCTGGAGTACTCCACCCCGGGTTCGTTCAGCGAACCGCTGACCAAGACGGACTCCCTGTACTTCACGCTCACGACCTTCGCCACGGTCGGGTACGGGGACATCACCGCCCGTTCCCAGACCGGACGCATCGTCACGATGGTCCAGATGGCGGGCGGACTGCTGCTGGTGGGCGTTGCCGCACGGATTCTCGCCGGAGCCGTGCAGGCGGGCCTGCGCCGTCGGGAACGGGATCCCTCGGACGACTTCACCTCACGGCCAAAGGACTGAACCATGACCGTACCGGGCCCCCTCACTGCCTTCCTGTCGCCGGCCGAGCGGGCCGCCGAGGGCCGGAACGTGCGACGGCACGTCCCCCGCTCGTCCCACGGCTTCTTCGACGCGGGGCCGCAGCGCTTCGACCCGGTCGAGGTGGTGGAACGTCAGTCGGCCAGCCGGATACCGGAGTTGGTGCCGATCCGCTACGCCCGCATGCTCGAGTCACCGTTCCGCTTCTACCGGGGCGCGGCGGCGATCATGGCGGCGGACCTCGGGGCCGTCACGGACACCGGTCTGCGGGTGCAGCTCTGCGGCGACGCCCACCTGCTGAACTTCCGGCTGCTGGCCTCGCCGGAACGCCATCTGGTGTTCGACATCAACGACTTCGACGAGACCCTGGCCGGGCCCTTCGAGTGGGACGTCAAGCGGCTGGCGGCCAGCTTCGCCATCGCGGGCCGGGCCAACGGCCTCAAGGCCGAGGAGCAGGACGGGGTGGTGGAGACGTGCGTACGGGCCTACCGGCAGCGGATGCGGGAGTTCGCGGGCATGCGCACCCTGGACATCTGGTATGCACAGGACGACGCCGACCGGCTGCGGGAACTGATGGCCGCGTCGATGACCAAGGACGCGCGGCGCCGTACCGCCGAGGCGACGGCGAAGGCCAGGACCCGCACCCACCTCCAGGCCTTCGAGAAGCTCACCCGGGTCACGGACGAAGGCCGGCGGATCGCGTCTGACCCGCCTCTGGTCACTCCGCTGCGAGACCTGGTGGACGACTCCGCGCCGCACGGGCAGGAGAAGGAGCTGCGCACGGTCCTGGAGGGATACGTCCGGACCCTGTCGTCCGAGCGCCGGCATCTGCTGCGCCACTACCGCTTGGTGGACATCGCCCGCAAGGTGGTGGGCGTCGGAAGCGTCGGCACCCGCTGCTGGATCGTGCTCCTGCTCGGCCGCGACGACGACGATCCGCTGCTGCTGCAGGCCAAGGAGGCACAGGCGTCGGTACTCGCCGACCACACCGACGGCATCCGCTACGACAACGAGGGCCGCCGCGTGGTGGCGGGCCAGCGGCTGATCCAGACGACCAGCGACATCCTCCTCGGCTGGACGCACGCCGTGGGCCTCGACGGGCACGAACGGGACTTCTACGTACGTCAGCTGCGCGACTGGAAGGGCATCGCACGGCCGGACACGATGGACCCGGGCCTGCTGCGGCTGTTCGCCGGGCTGTGCGGAGCGAGCCTGGCGAGGGCCCATGCCCGCTCGGGCGACCCCATAGCCATCGCCGCGTATCTCGGTGGCGGGAACCGCTTCGATCTCGCGCTCACCGCGTTCGCGCAGTCCTATGCCGACCGGAACGAGCGGGACTTCGCCGCACTGGGCGCCGCCGCCCGGTCCGGCAGGATTCAGACGGCGCCGGCGCCCTCGTGAGCCGGTCACTCCGGCAACTGGCGCATCTCCACGACCCTGAGCCCCAGCGACTGGAAACGGGTCAGCAGCCCGTACAGGTGGGCCTCGTCCACGACCGGGCCGTACAGCAGCGTCTGCCCGGACACCACCACGTGGTCCAGTTCCGGGAAGGCCTTGGCCAGCGTCTCCGACATCTGTCCGGCGACGCGGATCTCGTAGTGCATGAGCTGCTCTCCCGCGGGCGGCCCGAGAGGGGGAGGCGCGCCCTTCCCTTGCGATGGTCCGCCTCGGCGACCCGTACGCCCTCACCCGGCGCAGGTGAACCTCCGCCCACGCCCCGCAGGGCCCGCGTCAGTGCGTGACGACGAACATGACGGCGATGATCAGCAGACCGCGCAGCGGGTTCACCGCCGCCGAGGCGGCCGGCAGGCCTCGGGAGGCACCGGCCCGGACCGCCGCGGCCGGAGCCGCCCCCGCGCCTGCCCTCCCCGGGCGCGGGCGGACCGGGCCGCGTGTCACAGGATCCGCATGTCGCGGGCTCGGCGCACCGCGTCGCCGCGCCGGCTCACCGCGAGCTTGCGGTAGATGCTCTTGAGATGGGTCTTCACGGTGTTCACAGACACGTGGAGGTCAGCCGCGATCTCCTCCGTCGACCTCATCTCGGCCAGCCTGCGCAGCACGTCGAACTCGCGCGCGCTCAGTTCCTCGACGACGAGCACCGGCGCCTGCGGCTGTGCCATGGGTGCGGGGCGACCGTGCCCGGGTCCGGGGGCGAGCCAGCCGCCCGCCAGCTCCCGCAGGCGGCCGGTGCCCAGCAGCGGGCGGATCCAGGGGCCGGCTTCCCGGAACGGCAGTCGCAGCTGCTCGCGCCGCCCGTCCAGGAGGGCCCGGCCGATCAGGCGGTGAGCGGCACTGTGGTCGCCGAGCTCGTGGACGGCCCGGGCGCGCACCAGCGTGGCCCGGACGGTCACCGCCGGCCCGGTCCGGTCGGTCTCCGGCAGGCGGTCGAGCATCTCGAGCGCTTCCTCGGCGTGGCCTGCCTCGAGCCGGGCCCGGGCGGCCTGCACGGTGCAGGCGGCCCGGCGGCCGGCCACACGCTCCACGGCCTTGTGGGCCGACTCGGGATGCCCCTGGGCCAGGTGGGCGGCTGAGGCGAGGGCGGCGGCGTGGTCCTCGGCCCAGGGTGAGCTCACGACGGCCGGGACGATCGCGTCCGCCGCTGCCAGCGCGGCCCGGGCGTCGCCCTGCGCGAGGAGCAGTCGGCCCCGGGTGAGCACCCGGCCCGCTGCCTCGACCGGGTCCCCGTCGAGCAGGTGGGGGGAGGCGGCCTCGTCGAGAAGCGCCTGCGCCTCGTCGAGTTCGTCGCGGTCGATGAGGACGGCGGCACGGACCAGAGCGCCGAGGCCGGCCCCGGGCCCCTGGGGCAGGCTGTACCGCTGTGCCTGGCCGGCCGCCGCCAGGGCCTTGTGCTCCGCCCGGACGAGCCAGCCGTTCAGGTAGTCGATCAGCGCCAGGTGACCGAGGGCCTCCCACCGGGGCGACGCCATGGCCGCGCCGCCGGGGCGTCCGGCGACCGCCGACAGGACGGTCCGGGCGTCCTCGAAGCGCCCGGCCCACAGACGGGCGGAACCCAGGTGGGTGAGCAGCAGGGCGTTCAGCTCCGGGTGCTCGTCCAGCAGATACCCGGGGACGTCCGCCCTGAGGACCAGCGCCCGCTCTGCGGCGCGCTCCGCCCGGCCCGGGGTTCCGGTCAGCCGCGCCGCCAGGGCTTCCAGCAGGGCGCAGGTGAGCCGGGCCGCCGCCGGGTCCGCTGCGTCGTCCCGGGCCAGCTCCTCCTCCGCCCGGTGCAGGTGCGCCAGGCCGTGTTCGACATCGTGTCCGGCCAGCTCGCGGGCCGCGCGGACGAGGTCCGGGGCCGGGCCCTTGACGTCGGGGCCCATCCTTTCGAACAACGCGGACAGGTCGTGGGAGCGCAGGCCGGTGAAGAGCTGTCCGAGGGCGAGGTCGTCGACCACGGCCCGCGTGGTGAACTCCCAGTCGTCCGCCGCCGCCCCCTGAGCGAGCGCTTCGGGCAGGGCTCCGGAACGCCGCAGCCACCGGGCCGCCCGGCTGCGCAGTTCCGGCTCCAGGCCGGGACAGCGCTCGCGCAGGTGGGCGCGGAGGATCTCGGCGAACAGGGGATGCAGGCTGTACCACGAGTGGCCGAGGTAGTGGACAAAGGCGTTCTCGCGCTGCAGCGCGGCCAGAATGGGCTCCGCGTCCGTACGCTGCGTCAGCACGTTGACGAGGTCGGGGCAGCAGCGCTCCAGCACACTGATGCGCAGCAGCAGCTCCTGTGTGTCGGGTGCCTGCCGGTCGAGCACCTCGGCCAGCAGGAAGTCGGCCACCGCGGTGTGATCTGCTTCGAACTGCTTCAGGTACACGTGAGGGTCCGTGCCCTGCCGGGCCGCCAGCGCACAGAGCCTGAGACCCGCGGCCCAGCCCTGGGTCCGTTCCACCAGGGCCTGTACGGCGCTTGCGGTGAGGTGCAGGCCGTGCCGTGTCAGGAGCTCATGGGCCTCATCAGGGGTGAAGGCCAGCTCTGCGTCCCGGATCTCCGTCATCTCGCCCGACGCCCGGTAGCGGTGCAGCAGCAGCAGGGGTTCCGTGCGGGTGACCAGGATCAGACGCAGGCCCCGCCCGGCGTGGTGCAGGACGAACTGCAACTGCTCGGCGATCTCGCGGGAGACCACGCGGTCGAACTCGTCGAGGACGACGACCGTGGAGTCGTCCCTGCCCTCGAGGTCGGCGGCCAGGCGGGCGAGCGTCCGCCGGTCCACGCGGCTCGCCTCCGCGGGGCTGCCGACCTCGCTCGCCACCGGCACGCCGGCCACCCGCAGAGCCTGCAGCACGTGCGCCCAGAAGACGCCGGGGGCCTGATCGGTGCTCTCGGCGGTGAGCCAGGCGACCGGGTGCCGCAGGCCGGAGGCCCAGTCGGCCACCAGGAGCGTCTTGCCCGCGCCGGCAGAACCGTTGACCATCGTCAGGGGCGTCCCGAGAGCCTGGTCGAGGTGCCCGGTCAGGCGCGGCCGGCGTACGAACGTGGCGGGCCTCGTCGGCAGGGCGAACCGGGTGCGCAGCAGCGGATCGCCAGTGGGGTCGGCGCACGCGGACCCCGCCTCCGCAGTCTCATCGGTCGCGGCCATGGGGCTCACCCCCGCCTGCCGTCCGTCAGTCAGTCGGTCCTGGCGATCGTCTCGCTCAGCATCTCAGCGTTCACTCTTCCGCGCACGTCCGGGCCGGGGCCTCGCCGTTCCCTCCGTCAACCACCCGTGGCGGGCGATGCGGCCACCGCTCGGGCCGGAGTCTCCTGGGGTCCCGCACCGCCGCCCGGCACGCGGGGCGCAATCGGCGACCATCATCCAGAGCGGGCCGCTCGGCACGGCCGAGGCGGCCCGGAACGGGAGTACCGACCATGTGCCGCTGGCTCGCCTACTCGGGCACCCCCGTGCTCCTCGACGACGTCCTCTACCGCCCGGAGCACTCGCTGATCGACCAGAGCCTGCACGCGCGGATGGGTGTCGAGACCACCAATGGCGACGGCTTCGGCGTCGGCTGGTACGCGTGGCACCTGCGCACCCCGGCCGTCATCCGCGACACGGGCCCGGCCTGGAGCAACCGCAACCTGCGGGAGATCGCCGACCACGTCCGCTCGTCGCTGTTCTTCGCCCATGTGCGCGCCTCCACCGGCTCGGCCGTGCAGCAGACGAACTGCCATCCGTTCCGCCACGGGCGGTGGATGTGGATGCACAACGGGGCGGTCGACGGGTTCCGCGAACTGCGCCGGGATCTCATGCTGGCCGTGGATCCGGGACTGTTCCCGTCGCTGGAGGGCACGACGGACTCCGAGGTGATGTTCCATGTGGCGCTCACCCTCGGGCTGGACGGCGATCCGCCGGGTGCGGTGGCCCGGATGACGGGGCTGATCGAGCGTCTGGGCCGCGAGCACGGGGTGCCGCAGCCGCTCCAGATGACCGTCGCGGTGACCGACGGGGAGCGGGTGTGGTTCTTCCGGTACTCCAGCGCGGGAAAATCGCGGTCGCTGTACTACAGCAGCCGGGTGGAGGACGTGCGGGCCCTCCACCCCGACCTGGGTTTTTTGAACCATGTCTCCGACGAGACCCGGCTGGTCGTGTCGGAGCCGCTGGGCGACCTCCCCGGTGTCTGGAACGCCGTACCGGAGAGCAGCTACGGCGTCGTCCAGCCCGGCCGGGAGCTGCTGCGGCATTTCGAGCCTGAGTCCGTCTGAGACCCCCGCCGGCGCGTCAGCCGACCTGCGTGGCGAACGCCTCGTACGCCCGCTCGTCGAAGAGGACGAACCTGACCTCCTCGACCGTCGTGTCCGCTGCCCGGACGGTCTCGACCGCGATGCGGGCGCCGTCGTCCACCGGCCAGCCATAGACGCCGGTGGAGATCGCGGGGAACGCGACGGTACGGGCGCCGAGTTCACCGGCGACGCGGAGCGACTCGCGGTAGCAGGAGGTGAGGAGGGCGGAGCGGTCCTCGGTCGCGCTGAACACCGGCCCGACCGTGTGGATGACCCAGCGGGCGTCCAGGTCGCCCGCGGTGGTGGCGACCGCCCGGCCGGTGGGCAGGCCCTTGCCGAGGTGCGCCGCGCGGAGCCTGCGGCAGTCCTCCAGGATCGCGGGGCCGCCGCGGCGGTGGATCGCTCCGTCGACCCCTCCGCCGCCCAGCAGTGAGGAGTTGGCCGCGTTGACGATCGCGTCGACGCTCTCGCGGGTGATGTCGCCCCGGACCAGTTCGATGGCGGTCATGTCTGCCTCAGTCGCTTCCAGACGGCCTTCGCCGCGTTGTGCCCCGACATGCCGTGCACGCCGGGGCCCGGCGGGGTCGCCGAGGAGCAGAGGAAGACGGCCGGGTGGGGGGTGTGGTACGGGAACAGGGTGGGCTTGGGGCGCAGCAGGAGCTGGAGGCCGGAGACCGCGCCGGAGGCGATGTCCCCGCCGACGTAGTTGGCGTTGCGGGCGGCGAGTTCGGGCGGGCCCGCCGTGGCGCGGGCCAGAACGCGGTCGCGGAAGCCCGGGGCGAACCGCTCCAGCTGGCGCTCGATGCTGTCGGTGAGGTCGCCGGTCCAGCCGTGCGGGACGTGGCCGTAGGCCCAGAAGACGTGCTTGCCCGCCGGGGCCCGGCTGGGGTCGACGACGCTCGGCTGCACCGTGATCAGGAACGGCTTGTCGGGGGCCCGGCCCTCCCGGGACACCGCGCGCAGGGCCGCGCCGATCTCCGCGCTGCTCGCACCGATCTGCACCGTGCCGGCGGCGCGGGCCTCCTTCGCGGTCCAGGGCACGGGGCCGTCCAGCGCGTAGTCGACCTTGAAGACGCCCGGTCCGTAGCGGTAGCCGCCGTAGTGGTTGCCGAAGCCGGCGATGCGGGCCAGGGCCGTGGGTGAGGTGTCGAAGACGTACGCCCTGGCCGGCGGCAGATCGTCGAGGCGCTTGACCTCGTAGTCGGTGTGGACGCTGCCGCCGAGGTCGCGCAGGTAGGCGGCGAGGGCGTCGGAGAGGGACTGGGAGCCGCCGCGGGCGACGGGCCAGCCCCGGGCGTGCGCCGCCAGGGCGAAGACCAGGCCGATGGCCCCCGTGGCGAAGCCGCCGAGCGGCGCCATCACGTGGGCGACGAGCCCGGAGAACAGGGCCCTGGCCGGTTCGTCGCGGAAACGGCGCATCAGCAGCGTCGACGGGGGCAGCCCGGCCAGGCCGAAGCGGGCGAGGGTCACCGGGTCGCGGGGCAGCGCCGTCAGCGGCAACGACATGAAGTCCCGGGCGAGGGTGTCCCACTTGGTCAGGAAGGGCGCGATGAGTCTGCGGTACGCGCCGGCGTCGCGCGGGCCGAAGGAGGCGGCCGTCTCGCCGACCGTCCGGGCCAGGACGGCCGCCGTGCCGTCCGGGAAGGGGTGCGCCATGGGCAGCTCGGCGTGCAGCCACTCCAGGCCGTACCGCTCGAGCGGCAGGGCTCGGAACGCCGGTGAGTTGATGGCGAGCGGATGGGCCGCGGCGCACGGGTCGTGCCGGAAGCCGGGGAGGGTGAGCTCCTCGGTGCGGGCTCCGCCGCCCACGGTGCTCCGGGCCTCGAAGACGGCGACGGAGAAACCGCGGCGGGCCAGCTCCACGGCCGCGGTGAGTCCATTGGGCCCCGCACCCACTACGACGGCATCGAGCATCGACGGCACCTTCGGACCCCTTCGTCAGCCGACGGCCACTGGGGATCAGGATATGCCCGGGGACTGTCAGTCACCGGCCGCTGGTGATTTCTGGTACGGAAGGCCGCTTTGCGACGGCTGAAACCCCCCACAAGCGCACGCTGGGTAATCAGTTGTGTGCGTCACGCAGTGGTTTCGCCACTCATGCGCCGCCCGACAGCAGGCCCACCACCCTGCGGGCCGTAGCCGTGTCGCGGGCGGCGGTGAAGGGCAGGGCGTTGCCGCCCACGACGCGGAACGGCTCGCCCGCGAGTGTCAGGTGGGCGCCGCCCGCCTCCTCGACCAGGAGCAGACCGGCCGCGTGGTCCCAGGCGGCTTCCCAGGAGAACGCCACCGCGTCCAACTCACCCCGGGCGACGGCGAGATACTCCAGTCCGGCCGAGCCGCAGGGGCGCGGTGCAACACCGTCGGCGCGCAGGCCGAGCAGCGCGTGCTTCTCCGCGTCCGTGGTGTAGTCGGGGTGGGAGGTGGCCACGCGCAGGTCCCGGCCGGGCTCCGGCACTCCGGCGAACAGCCGCTCCCCGTCGAGGTGGGCGCCCTTGCCCCGCAGGGCGGTGGCGAGCCGGTCGCGGGCGGGTGCGTACGTCCAGGACGCGAGCAGGGCGCCACGGTGGGCCAGCGCGACCAGGGTGCAGAACCCGGCCTCGCCGCGCACGAACTGACGTGTTCCGTCGACCGGGTCGACGATCCAGACGGGGGTGTCGCCGCGTATCGCCTCGTAGGACGCCGGGTTGGCATGGACCGCCTCCTCGCCGACCACGACCGAGCCGGGCAGCAGGGCGGCCAGTGCCTCGGTCAGGTACAGCTCGGCCTTGCGGTCGGCGTCGGTCACCAGGTCGTGCGGGCCGCTCTTCTGGTCGATCTCGTGCGCGGCGAGCTGGCGCCAGCGCGGCAGGATCTCGGTGGCGGCCGCCTTGCGGATGGCCTCTTCGACGTCGGCGGCGTGCTGTACGAGAAACTCTTCGATGGTTTCGTTGCTGTCTATCACCCCTCCATGACAACACGCGCCACTGACCATCCCCGTCCGCCGGGTGCACTGCGGGTGGCGGTTCGGTGAACAGCGGCCCGTCGGATCAGCGGCCGACGGCGTACCCCTGCATGCCGCGCGGGTTCGCCGCCGCCGACAGCACACCCGTCTCCGGGTCCCGCGCGACCGCGCACAGCCTGCCCTCCGACCAGGGGCCGCCCACGGTCACGTCGTGGCCGCGCCGCCTCAGCTCCCCGATGACGGCCGGGTCGGTGCGGGACTCCACAGTCACGCTGCCCGGGCGCATGCCACGGGGGTAGAAGGAGCCGGGGAAGCTGTCGTTGTGCCAGTTCGGGGCGTCGATCGCGCCCTGGAGGTCGAGGCCGCCGCGCACCTGGGCGCGCAGCGCGACCGCGAGGAAGAAGTGCAGCTGCCACTGGTCCTGCTGGTCCCCGCCGGGCGTGCCGAACGCCATGACGGGCACGCCGTCGCGCAGGGCGATCGAGGGCGTCAGGGTGGTGCGGGGGCGGCGGCCGGGGGTGAGGGCATTGGGCAGGCCCTCCTCCAGCCAGGTCATCTGGAGCCGGGTGCCGAGCGGGAAGCCGAGTTCGGGTACGACGGGGTTGGACTGGAGCCAGCCGCCGCTGGGCGTGGCCGAGACCATGTTGCCCCAGCGGTCGACGACGTCGAGGTGGCAGGTGTCGCCGCGGGTGGTCCCGTCGGCGAGGATCTCCGGTTCACCCGGCACGGGAGAGACCGGGGGCTTGGCGACGGTCGGTTCGCCGACGCCCAGGGCGTCGAAGCCCTCCTGGGCGGCGGCCGCCACGCGCGCGTGCGCGCACAGCCGGGGGGTGCGTCCGCCGGGGCTGCCGGGCCGCAGGTCGTGGTCGGCCCGCTCGCCGACGAGGGCACGCCTGGCCGTGTTGTACGCGTCGGACAGCAGGTCGTCGAGCGGCACGGCGGCGGCGTCCCCGTACCAGGCCTCCCGGTCGGCCATGGCGAGCTTGCAGTTCTCGACCAGGAGGTGGACGTAGTCGGCCGAACCGTACGGGGGCAGTTCGGGCGGGAGCAGGGCGAGTTGCTGGAGGAGGACGGGACCCTGGCTCCAGGGGCCGGGCTTGCACACGGTCCAGCCGTTCCAGTCGTACGTCGCCGGCGTCTCGTAGGTCGCGGACCAGGCGGCGAGGTCGGCGGCAGTGAGGGTGCCGGTGTGCCGTCGGCCGCTGGTGTCCCTGGTCGGGCGGCCGGCCTGGCGGACGAGGGCGTCGGCGATGAACCCGCCGCGCCACACCTGCCGGGCGGCCTCGATCCGCGCCTCCCTGCCGCCCGCGCCGGCGGTCTCGGCGAGCAGGCGCTTCCAGGTGGCGGCGAGTGCGGGGTTGGCGAAGAGCTCACCGGGGCGGGGCGCCTTGCCGCCGGGCAGGTAGACGTCCGCCGACGAGGTCCACTCCGTCTCGAACAGCTCGCGCACGGTCTCGACGGTCTCGCCGACGCGCTCCACGGGCGCGTGGCCGTGCTCGGCGTAGCCGATGGCGTACTTCAGGACGTCGTCCAGGGACCGGGTGCCGTGGTCGCGCAGCAGCAGCATCCAGGCGTCGAACGCGCCCGGTACGGCGGCGGCGAGCGGCCCGGTGCCGGGGACGAGGTCCAGGCCGAGGCCCCGGTAGTGCGCGACGGTCGCCCCGGCCGGTGCGACGCCCTGCCCGCACAGCACCCGCACCTCGCCGCCGGCCGGGGCGAGCAGGATCGGCACCTCGCCGGCCGGGCCGTTGAGGTGCGGCTCCACGACGTGCAGCACGAAGGCCCCCGCCACGGCCGCGTCGTAGGCGTTGCCACCGCTCTCCAGGACGGCCATCGCCGACTGCGAGGCGAGCCAGTGGGTGGAGGAGGCCATGCCGAAGGTGCCCTGGAGGGTGGGGCGGGTCGTGAACATACGGCCTTCTCACCTCTCGTCGTCGTACGCCACCCGTCCCCCTCCCCCAGTCCCGGTCCCGCCGAAACCTGGGGAAGATCGCAGGTGGGCGGACACGTCTCGACAGGAACCACCCCAGCTCCCCGGCTACGCACGCACCTGCCGCAAACCACCCGGCAGCCGCTCAACCGGCCGATATCCGGGCGGTGGACCGCGGGCCCCCGTCACCGCGCAGCCACGGAGCGAGTTCGCACTTCCGCACCACGGACACTCGTGTGAAACTGTCGTCCCGTCCGCCGTGCGGACCCGTTCCGCACCGCCGTCCCCCACGAGAAGGGCGCCGTGCGTTCCCTACCTCTGCCCCTGGCCCTGACCGCACGCCTGTCCCCGGTGGTTGTGCTCGCCGCGGCGGGCTGGGCGCTGTCGTCGGGTCCGCTCGCCGCGCCGCAGGCCGCCGAGCACAAGCCGGCCGAAGAGAAGACCGAGACACAGTCCGCGTCCGCCCCGTCGACGTCGACGGTGTCGAAGACGTACGCGGCCGCGCCCGCCCCGTGCGGGAGCGTCGCCAAGAAGACGATCGAGTCGCTGGTGCCGGGCGCCAAGTCAGCCGGCAAGGAGATCCCGTCCACGGACACGAAGCTGCGCCGCACCTGCTCCTGGAACGCGCTCAAGGGGTACGACTACCGCTGGCTCGACGTGTCCTTCGAGGTGATGGAGTCGGACGAGGCCGCGCAGAAGTCGTACGAGGCGCACACCGAGAAGAAGAGCGGCGGCGGGGCGGTCCCCGGTCTGGGCGACAGCGCGTACTCGGTCGTGAACCTCACGACCGAGGACAAGCAGGAGACCCGCGAGGGAGTCGTGATCGCCCGCGCCTCCAACGCGCTGGTGATGGTCACCTACAACGGCAGTGACTTCGAGTCGAAGAAGGCGCCCGGCACGGACACGATCAACAAGGGTGCCATCAAGGCCGCGAAGGAAGCGGTGGCCGCGCTGGAGGGCGACAAGGACTGAGCGCCCTCCAGCGCGCCGGCCTCGTTCAGACGGTGCTCCGGCCCCGCGTGGCCATCAGCACCAGGTACAGGACCATCGAGGTGCCCAGGCCCACCGCCCAGCCGTAGTCGGCCAGACCGGCCAGCGCCGGGATCGGGCGGCCGTCGGTCAGCGGCTTGAAGCTCGCGCCGCCGACGGCGAGGACACCGCCGACCGCGAAGGCGACGACGGCCCGCCAGTTCCAGCCGCCCTCGTACCAGTAGCGCCCGCCCGTGCGGTACAGGTCGGCGAGGTCGAGCCGGGCGCGGCGCAGGATCCAGTAGTCGGCGATGAGGATGCCCGCGACGGTGCCGAGCAGGCCGCCGACCAGGCCCAGCCAGGTGAAGATGTAGCCCTGCGGGTCGGAGTACAGCTTCCACGGGAAGATCAGCACACCGAGGACGCAGGTGGCGAGGGCGCCGGCCCGGAAACTGATCCTGCGGGGCGCGATGTTGGAGAAGTCGAACGCCGGCGAGACCAGGTTGGCCGCCACGTTGACGGAGAGTGTCGCCACCAGGACGGTGACCAGCGCGAAGAGCAGGCCCACCGTGTTGTCGGTCTTGGCCGCGAGCTGCACCGGGTCCCAGATGGCCTCGCCGTAGACGGCCTGGGAGCCCGAGGTGACCATCACCGACAGGAACGCGAAGAGGGTCATCGTGGTCGGCAGGCCGAGGGCCTGGCCCCAGGTCTGCGCCTTCTGGCTCTTGCCGTAGCGGGTGAAGTCGGGGATGTTCAGCGACAGGGTGGACCAGAAGCCGATCATGCCCATCAGGGCGGGTGCGAACAGCGTCCAGAAGTCGGCGCCCCAGCCGAGCTTCGACGGCTGGTCGAGCAACGGGCCGAATCCGCCCGCCTTCTCGCTCATCCACCACAGCATCACGAACGCGCCGACGAGCACGAAGGGCGCCGCCCAGTTCTCGAAGCGGCGGATCGTCTCCATGCCCCGGTAGATGATGACGACCTGCAGCGCCCAGAAGATCGCGAACGACAGCCACATCGTCCAGGCGTAGCCGCCGACCTTCGCCGCGTCCGTCCAGCCGGTGCCGATGAGCTTGCCGGCCAGGAAGTAGATGGCCTCGCCGCCGATCCAGGTCTGGATGCCGAACCAGCCGCACGCCACCAACGCCCGTACGACAGCGGGCAGGTTGGCCCCGCGGATACCGAAGGAGGCCCGGGCGAAGACCGGGAAGGGTATGCCGTACTTCGGTCCGGCATGCCCGGTGAGCAGCATCGGTATCAGCACGATCACGTTGGCCAGGGCGATGGTGAGCACCGCCTGTTTCCAGTCCATGCCGACGGCGATGAGCCCGGAGGCCAGCGTCCAGGAGGCCGTGTTGTGGGCCATGCCGACCCACAGCGCGGAGAAGTTGTACGTGGTCCAGGTGCGCTTTTCGACGGGGACCGGCAGCAGGTCCTCGTTGGCGTAGGGGCCGGTGGGTGCGGGGGCGCCCGGGGCGATCTCCACCCGGCCGTCGTCGCGGGTGACTTGGGTGGGCGGCGGTGGGGCTGTGGGAGCGGTATCGGTCATGGGCCGGGCCAATCAGGGGAGGTGGGACGGGAAAGGCCGTGCGGTGACGCCGATGGGGGGTGCGCTCCGGGTGCGGCGGGGAGCGTCCTTGGCCCCTTCCCGAGCCGCTGGGAAGGGGGAGTTCACAGGGGGTGTGGCGGAGGAGGTCAGCCGTTGACGGCCGGGATCACCCGCGATCCGTAGGCCTCGATCACGGCCTCCTGCGCGTCGTGCATGTCGTAGACGGCGAACTGGTCGACGCCGAGCGCGCGCAGCGCTTCCAGCTTCTCGACGTGCTTCTCGACCGGGCCGATCAGGCAGAACCGGTCGACGATCTCGTCGGGCACGAACTGGGTGTCGGGGTTCCCGCTGCGCCCGTGGTGGGAGTAGTCGTAGCCCTCTCGGGCCTTGATGTACTCGGTGAGGTCGTCGGGCACCTGGGAGGAGTGCTCACCGTACTTGGAGACGAGGTCGGCGACGTGGTTGCCGACCATGCCGCCGAACCAGCGGCACTGCTCGCGGGCGTGGGCGAGCGCCTCGGGCGAGTCGTCCTCGGTGACGTACGCCGGTGCGGCCACGCAGACGGTCACCTCGTCGGGGTCCCGGCCGGCGGCGACGGCCGCGTCCTTCACGGCCTTGACCATGTACTCGGTGAGGTAGAGGTCGGCCAGCTGGAGGATGAACCCGTCCGCCTCCTCGCCGGTCATCTTCAGGGCCTTGGGTCCGTACGCGGCCATCCACACGGGCAGTTCGGCGCCCTGCTCGATCCACGGGAACCGGACGACGGTGCCGCCGCCGAGGTCGGCCTCCCGTCCGCTGCCGAGGTCCCGGATGACCTTCATGGCCTCGCTGATGCGGGCGAGGGTGTTGGGCTTGCGGCCGGCCACGCGCATCGCGGAGTCACCGCGGCCGATGCCGCAGACCGTGCGGTTGCCGAACATGTCGTTGAGGGTGGCGAAGGTGGAGGCGGTGACCTCCCAGGTGCGGGTGCCGGGGTTGGTCACCATCGGCCCGACCTTCAGCGTCGTGGTGTTGGCCAGGATCTGGCTGTAGATCACGAACGGTTCCTGCCACAGCACGGCGGAGTCGAAGGTCCAGCCGTACGTGAAGCCGTTCCGTTCCGCCCGCTTCATCAGGCTGATCACCCGCGAGGCCGGCGGGTCGGCCTGCAGGACGAGTCCGAAGTCCATCTGCGCCACTCCTAGTTGAGGTACTGACAGGTGGATCGCGGGGTGAACACGCCGTGCCCGGCGTGCCCGGTGTACTCCCGCTCGGTGATGACGGGTTCGCCGCGCGAGAGGACCGTCTCGACCCGGCCGGTGGTGCGTTTGCCCTCGTACGCCGAGTAGTCGACGTTCATGTGGTGCGTCTCGGCGGACATGACCTGCTCGGCGTGCGGGTCGTAGATGACGACGTCGGCGTCGGCGCCCGGCGCGATGGTGCCCTTCTTCGGGTAGAGGCCGAACATCCGGGCCGGGGTCGCGCAGGCGATCTCGATCCAGCGGCGGCGCGAGATGTGCCCGTCGATGACCGCCTGGTGGAGCAGGTCCATACGGTTCTCCACGCCCGGCAGGCCGTTGGGGATCTTGGAGAAGTCGCCGCGGCCGAGTTCCTTCTGGCCCACGAAGCAGAAGGGGCAGTGGTCGGTGGAGACGACCTGGAGGTCGTTCGTGCGCAGGCCCCGCCACAGTGCGGCCTGGTGCTCCTTCGGCCTGAGCGGGGTGCTGCACACGTACTTCGCGCCCTCGAAGTCGGGTTCGGCGAGATTGTCGGTGGACAGGAACAGGTACTGCGGGCAGGTCTCGCCGAAGACGTTCAGTCCCTCGTCGCGGGCCCGCGCCAGCTCGGCGACCGCCTCCGTCGCCGAGACGTGCACGACGTACAGGGGGGCGCCGGCCACCTGCGCGAGCTTGATGGCGCGATGGGTGGCCTCGGCCTCCAGCAGGGCTT
Organism: Streptomyces sp. NPDC057424; assembly: GCF_042803315.1. Taxonomy (NCBI): domain Bacteria; kingdom Bacillati; phylum Actinomycetota; class Actinomycetes; order Kitasatosporales; family Streptomycetaceae; genus Streptomyces; species Streptomyces sp. NPDC057424. Next base: position 18,998 of record NZ_JBHVCP010000054.1, on the reverse strand, counting down.
TGCGGACCTCGCCGTGGTAGCGCGGGTCGGTCTCGCCCCGGGCCAGGGCCTGCTCGACCAGGACGTCGATGGCGATGCCGTTCTCGGCGTGCATCATGATCAGGCCGCCGTTCTCGGCGGAGCGCTGCATCGCGCGCAGGATCTGTCCGTCGTCGCTGTAGAAGACGCCCGGGTAGGCCATGAACTGCTTGAAGGAGGTGATGCCCTCCTCGACCAGGTGGTCCATCTCCTTGAGGGTGTGCTCGTTGACGTCGGAGACGATCATGTGGAAGCCGTAGTCGACGGCGCAGTTGCCGTCGGCCTTGGCGTGCCAGGCGTCGAGGCCCTCGCGCAGACTGTGGCCGACGCTCTGCACGGCGAAGTCGATGATCGTCGTCGTGCCGCCCCAGGCGGCGGCGCGGGTGCCGGTCTCGAAGGTGTCGGAGGCGAAGGTGCCGCCGAAGGGGAGCTCCATGTGGGTGTGGGCGTCTACGCCGCCGGGGATGACGTACTTTCCTGTCGCGTCGATGACCCGGTCGGCGGTGAAGGATTCGGCGGCGGGTGTGCCGGAGGCCGCGAGGGCGGCGATGCGGCCGTCCTCGATCAGGACGTCGGCGTGGATCTCGTCGGATGCGGTGATGACGAGGCCGCCGCGGATGACGGTTCGGGTGCTCATGGTGTGTCGCTCCTCGCCGTGTGAAGGTGCGGGCTGTGTGTGGCTGGTCGCGCAGTTCCCCGCGCCCCTGCCGGGCCGCCTACGGTGCCGTCAGGGGCCCGTACGCGCCCGGCGCCCGGTCCCGGTAGAACTGCCAGCGGTCGCGGACCTCGCGGAGTTTGGCCATGTCCAGGTCGCGGACGACCAGTTCGGGCTCCTTGTCGCTCGCCACCTCGCCGACGAACTGGGCCTCGGGGTCCACGAAGTACGAGGTGCCGTAGAAGTCGTTGTCGCCGTACTCCTCGACGCCGACCCGGTTGATCGCGCCGACGAAGTACTCGTTGGCGACGGCCGCCGCCGGCTGCTCCAGTTGCCAGAGGTAGGCGGACAGGCCCCGGGAGGTGGCCGACGGGTTGAAGACGATCTCGGCACCCGCGAGGCCGAGGGCGCGCCAGCCCTCCGGGAAGTGACGGTCGTAGCAGATGTACACGCCGATGCGGCCGACCTTCGTGTCGAACACGGGCCAGCCGCTGTTGCCCGGGCGGAAGTAGAACTTCTCCCAGAATCCCCTGACCTGGGGGATGTGTGTCTTGCGGTACTTGCCGAGGTAGGAGCCGTCCGCGTCGATCACTGCGGCGGTGTTGTAGAGGACGCCGGGCTGCTCCTCCTCGTACATCGGCAGCACCAGGACGATGCCCAGTTCCTTCGCCAGGGCCTGGAAGCGGCGCACGATCGGGCCCTCGGGGATCTGCTCGGCGTACTCGTAGAAGGCCGGGTCCTGGACCTGGCAGAAGTACGGCCCGTAGAACAGCTCCTGGAAGCACAGGACGTGGGCGCCCTGCGCGGCCGCGTCGCGGGCCGCCTGCTCGTGGACCTGGATCATCGATTCCTTGTCGCCCGTCCATGCGGTCTGGAAGACGGCGGCACGGATCACTCGGCTCATCGGGACCTCCGGTCGCTCGGTGTGCCGTGAGCCTAGGAAGTCGCGGTGTCGTCTTTGAGTTGCACCGTGTCACGTCCGAGGGCGTGCGGCGTGCCACCGTGTCACTCTGCCGTGGGCCCATGTTTCACCGCCGTTTTCCCAGGTGGTCGCGTGTTTCACTGCTGTTGCGCGTCGTGCGCGAGGAGGGCGATGTGCACCGAGGCGGCCTGCTCGAAGTCGTCGAGGTCCACCCCGAGGCGCACCTGTATGGCCTCCAGGCGGCGGTAGAGGGCCGGCCGGGAGACGTGGTGGAGCTGGGCGGTGCGGGACTTGTTGCGGCCGGTGGCCAGGTAGGTGCGCAGGACCGACAGCAGGTCCTCCTCGGTCTCGCACAGCAGCCCGTCCAGCTCCCGCTCCGCGAAGGACTGCACCTGCGGGTCGTCGCGCAGCAGGCGGATCAGGCCCCGCAGGTGGACGTCCTTGAGGCGGACGACCGGCGGGAGGTCGAGCACGGCGGAGGAGTCGGCCACGGCGTCCGCGACGTGCTGGGCCTCGCGCAGTCCGGTGGGTACGTCGTCCCAGGCGGCGCGGGGTTCGGCCGCGGCCACGACCGTGTGGTCCGGGCCGGACTCGGTGCGCAGCCGGGTCGCGAAGTGCGCGGCGAGCGCGCCCGCGTCCTGGTCCCGGGGAACGCTGAGCAGTACGGCGGTGGCGCCGTCGGCGAGTTCGGCGACCAGTCCGGGCAGGCCCAGGAGCCGCAGGAGGCGTTCGAGCCGGGCGGGGTCGCCGTCACGGACCACCAGCGGCACGAAGGTGCGCCGGTTGACCGGCAGCCCGGCCGCGCGGGCCCGGGGCAGCAGTTGCCGTGCCGGTACGACGCCGCTGACCAGGTCGGTCAGCAGGCTCTGCGCGGACTGCTCCTCCCAGGAGCACGCGGCGCCGCCGCCGAGCATGCGGTGCAGGACGAGGGCCTCGGCGGCGCGGTCGGCCAGCAGCCGTCCGGTGGCGGTGTCGCCCCGGTAGCCGCACAGCACGATCCGGCCCCAGCGCTCCCCGCGGCCGCCCAGTTCGGCCCGGATCCAGCCGTCGCCCTCGGTGCCGCCGGCCTGCCGGGAGATGCGCTCCCAGTCGCGCAGCACGTCGTCCACCGCGGGCCGCTCCCCCGCCGTGCCGAGGACGCGGTGGGCGAGGTTGGTGACGACGACCGGGCAGGCGCTGTGCCGGGCGATCTCGTCGAGCAGGCGCTGCAGCGGGGCGCCCGCGGTGATGAGGGCGGTGAGTTCGGTGCGCACGGCCTCGGAGAGGCTGACGGCGGCGAACTTGCGCCGCACGAGCCGCGACTGGACCTCCTCGGTCAGTTCGGCGAAGGGGAAGGGCCGGTGCAGGACGACCATGGGAAGTCCGCACCGCTCGGCCGCCCGGCGCATCACGTCCGGGGCCGCGGGGAAGGCGCGGCCGAGTCCGAGGACGACGGCGGCGGCCTCCGCACGGTGCAGCGACCGGACGTACTCGGCCTGCTTGTCCTCGTCGCCGGCGAGCAGCACACCGGTGGTGAGGACCATCTCGCCGCCGCTGAGCATCACACCGACGTCCGCGGCCTCGGCGACGTGCACCCAGCGCACCGGCCGGTCGAGATGGCTCGCGCCGGCCACCACCTCGGGCTCCCCGGCGAGCACCCGCTCGAGGGTGAGGACCTGCCGGACGGACAGGGCCGGTTCCAGGGAATCCGGGGTGATGGTCATGGTGGCGTTCCCTTGCTCAGTGCACTGTTACGGGATGCTCCTCAGAGCGTTCTCGAGGATCGCGGCGCCCTCCTCGGCCTCCGCGACGTTGAGGGACAGCGGCGGGGCGACGCGCAGCGAACTGGTGTTGTGGCCGCCGCCCTTGCCGATCAGCAGGCCTCCCTCGCGGGCGGCCTCCAGGACGGCCGCGGCGGTCTGCGGATCGGCCTCGTCGGTCCCGGGCCTGGTGATCTCGATGCCGATCATCAGCCCCCGGCCGCGTACCTCCCGTACGGCCGGGACGTGCGCGGCGACGGCCCGCAGCCGCTCGATGAGCAGGCCGCCGACGCGCCGGGCGTTGCCCTGGAGGTCGTGCTCCAGCAGGTAGGTGAGGTTGGCGAGGCCCGCCGCCATGGTGATCTGGGTGCCGCCGAAGGTGGAGATGCTGTTGGAGTCCAGGCAGTTCATGATCTCGGAGCGGGCGACGACCCCGCCGATGGACATGCCGTTGCCGATGCCCTTGGCGAAGGTCAGGATGTCGGGCGGTCCGTTCCGCCCGTGGGCCTGCCAGCCCCAGAAGTGCTCGCCGGTGCGGCCCCAGCCGGTCTGCACCTCGTCGGCGATCCACAGGATGCCGCGCTCGTGCAGTACCTCGCGGAAGGCCGCGTACAGCCCGTCCGGCGGAGCGGTGAAGCCGCCGACGCCCTGGATGGGCTCGGCGATCAGCGCGGCCGGGGCGCGGGTGTGGCCGAGCAGGTCCTTCAGGTCGTCGACGCAGGCCGCGATGTAGGCGTCGTCGCTGAGGGAGGCGAACGGGCCGCGGGTGCGCACACCGCCGTGGACGTACAGCGTCTGGAGCGGGGAGAGCGAGGTCGGGGACCAGCCGCTGTTGCCGGTGATGCCGACGGCGCTGAAGGAGCGCCCGTGGTAGCTGTTGCGCATGGCCAGGATCGTGTTGCTGCGCCGGTACGCCGTGGCCAGCAGCAGGGCCGTGTCGTTGGCCTCGGTTCCGGACGTGGTGAAGAAGACGCGGGCGTCCGGGATGCCGCTCAACTGGGCGATGCGCTCAGCGAGTTCGACCATCGGGCGGTTGAGGTACAGGGTGGAGGAGTGGATGATCCGCCCGGCCTGCTCGCTCACCGCCTTGGTCACCTCGGGCAGCGCGTGCGCCGTCATGGTGGTGAGGATGCCGCCGAAGAAGTCGAGGTACCGGTTGCCCTGCGCGTCCCAGACGTGTCGGCCCTCACCGTGGGTGATCTCGAGAGGCTCCTCGTAGTAGAGGGCGAGCCAGTCCGGGAGCACGGCACGATGGCGGCCCAGGAGGTCGTTGGTCACGGCTGCACCAGCCCTTCGTAGGCGTCGGGGCGGCGGTCGCGGTAGAAGGCCCACTGCTGCCGCACCTCTTCGATGAGGTCGAGGTCGATGTCCCGGACCACGAGCTCCTCCTCGCTGTCGCTGGCGACGTCCCCCACCATCTGCCCGCGCGGGTCGACGAAGTAGCTCGTGCCGTAGAAGTCGTTGTCTCCGTACTCCTCCTGCCCGACGCGGTTGATCGCGGCGATGTAGTACCCGTTGGCGACGGCGGCCGCGGGCTGCTCGAGCCGCCACAGGTGGGACGACAGGCTCCGGTGGGTGGCCGAGGGGTTGTAGACGAGCTGGGCTCCGGCCAGGCCGAGCTGCCGCCATCCCTCCGGGAAGTGACGGTCGTAGCAGATGTACACGCCGACCTTGCCCACGGCCGTGTCGAAGACGGGCCAGCCGAGGTTGCCGGGCTTGAAGTAGAACTTCTCCCGGAAGCCCTTGAGCTGCGGGATGTGGTGCTTGCGGTACTTGCCGAGGTAGGTGCCGTCGGCGTCGATCACGGCGGCGGTGTTGTAGTAGAAGCCGGGCTGCTCGGCCTCGAACACCGGCGCGACGATCACCATGCCGGTGTCGCGCGCGAGCGCCCGCATGCGCCGCACGGTCGGCCCGTCGGGGACGGGCTCGGCCCAGCGGTAGTGCTCCGGCTCCTCGACCTGGCAGAAGTAGGGGCTGTTGAAGACTTCCTGGAAACCGATGATCTTCGCGCCCCGGCGGGCCGCCTCGCGGGCGTGCTCCTCGTGCTTCGCCACCATGGACTCGGTGTCGCCGGTCCAGGTGGCCTGGACCAGGGCGGCACGTACGACGTTGGCCATGAGCTGCTCCTTCGACGCGACGTCTGCGCCTCTACGCCCGTAGAAGCGGGCCGTAGAGCCACGAACGTAAGCCTCCGGCACGGGGTTGCCAAGACCATCGTCGCCAACCCGCTGGGCATTGCGCGATTCACACTCCTGTGGGTGAGCCGCCCGGGACGCGATGTCGCCGGTCAGCCGGCGAGTCCGGCGACCCGCAGGGCGTGCACGAGATCCCAGCGGCGGTCGTCCGAGATGCCCCCTGCGGCCTCCAGCAGGAGCGGCACGAGGCGCCGCGGATCGGGTTCGGCGCTGCGGGCGGCCTCCTCGGGGGTACGGGCCCTCACGTACGCGTCGAGCAGCACGCGCACCTCGCGGTGGCGGCCTTCGGCGACGAGTCCGAGGACGGCCTCCCCGACCTCACCCGGCGGCCGTGCGACCCCCTGCCGCAGCATCTGCTGCCCGTCCCCCGCCCGCCCGGCCGCGACCAGCGCGTCGGCGGCGGCGACCAGCCGCCCGGCGGGCAGCGAGGCGGCTTCCCACAGCAGGGTCTGCCAGTCCGCGTCCAGGCCGGCGAGGTGCAGCCGCTCCGCGAGGAGCGGAAAACGGCCGGGCTGCCACGAGGCGACCTCGGCCAGCAGCGCGTGGGCCTCCCCGCTGCGCCCCTCGCTCCGCAGCCGGGCCAGCACGTCCACGGTCCGTCCGACCTCCGCCCGGTCAGTGGCCCCGGTCGCGCCGGCCTCCCGCGCCGGGCGCTCCACCGCCACCTCCTCGGCGGCCCCGGCGAAGCGCGCGCCGCGGGGGGTACGGCCGGTGGTGGTGGGGGCGGGCGCGGACAGGGTCGGCAGGGCAGCGGGCGGCACGGCGACGGGAGCGGCCTCCTCGTCGGCGATCCCGGCGAAACGGGCGCCGCCGCGACGGCGTTTGCGCTGCTTGGGGGCTGGGGGTTCGGGGGCGGCCGGGGTCGGAGCCGGGGCCGGGTTAGAGGTCGGGGCCGGGCCGGTGAACGCGTCGGGGGCGGGCGCGGCCGGGGCCGACCCGGTGCGGGGCGGCGGCACGGCAGGCGTCCCCGGCTCGTACGGATCAGCGGCGGCCGACGGTCCCGCCCCTGCGCCGCGCAGCCCGCCGCCGTCATCCCACGCTCTCGGGGACGCCCCCTGCTCACGCCGGTCCACGTAAGCCAGCCGCGCCCGGAGCTCCGCGCACCGCGCGGCGGCCCGTTCGTGGTCGTCCCGTGCCCAGGCCAGGTCCAGGCGCAGGGCGTCGGCCTCTTCGCGGGTCGTGGCCGAGGTCAGGTGGCGGGCCAGGGCAGCCTGGCGTTCGGCGGCGTACTCCTGTTCGCGCAGCATGACGTCGAGGCGGCCGCCGAGGGCGTCGCGGCCCCCGGGACGGATGTCGTACGCGGCGAGCGCGGCGGCGTGCAGGGCGCGGGCGTGGTCCGTCTCCGGGCCGGCTCCCCCCGGACCGTACTGCCCGGCGAGGTCCTGCAGCAGCGCCTCGACCACGTCCCAGGGCGGTATCTCGCGCCCGTCGAGACACGCCCGCATACCCTCGGGGTCACGCTGCCAGAACACCGCGCACCAGCCGCCGGACGGGTCGAGGCGTGCCAGCAGACCGTCCAGGTAGGTCGCGAACTCTCCGGCTTCAGCCGGGAGTTGATCCGCCGCCATCGCTCAACTCCCTGAGACCGGAGCACTCCGCCCCGTAGGCAACACCAGTCGTGTTACGGGCGTGCTACGGGGAGTTTTCACGCGCGGCGCAGGAGCCTCAGACGGGGGCCGGCACGCACTGGCCGGCCAGTTCGTCCATGGACAGCCCGAGCGCTCCGGCCAGCGCGGCCACCGTGAAGAAGGCCGGGGTCGGGGCCCGCCCGGTCTCGATCTTCCGGAGGGTCTCCGCGGAGATGCCGGCGCTCGCCGCGATCTGCGTCATGCTCCGGTCGCCACGCGCCTCACGCAGCAACTTGCCGAGCCGCTCGCCGCGTTCGCGCTCTTCGGGGGTGAGAGGGGTGCGCACCATGACCCCATTCTAATACCGGTATAGTAATTGGCATGGTGGAACTGAAGACAGACACTTCTATCGACGCGATGTACGAGGCGGGCCAGGTCGTCGCCCGCGCCCTGACGGCCGTGCAGAAGGCCGCCGACGTGGGCGTCTCCCTGCGGGAACTGGACGAGGTGGCACACGGAGTGCTGCGCGGGGCGGGCGCGGCGTCACCCTTCCTGGGGTACCGCCCGTCCTTCGCACCGACCCCCTTCCCCGCGGTCCTCTGCGTCTCGGTCAACGACGCGATCGTGCACGGCGTCCCGGGCGGCTACCGCCTGCGCGACGGCGACCTCGTCTCCATCGACTTCGGCGCCGAACTGGGCGGCTGGGTGGGTGACTCGGCGCTCAGCTTCGTCGTGGGCACCCCGCGCGAGGCGGACCTCCGCCTGATCGGGACCGCCGAGCGGGCCCTCGCGGCCGGCATAGAGGCGGCCGTCGTGGGCAACCGGATCGGCGACATCGCGCACGCGATCGGCACGGTGTGCCGGGGCGCCGGTTACGGCATCCCCGACGGCTTCGGCGGCCACGGCATCGGCCGCCGTATGCACGAGGACCCCGGGGTGCCGAACGAGGGCCGCCCCGGGCGCGGCATGCGGCTCCGGCACGGCATGGTGCTGGCGATCGAGCCCATGGTCATCGCGGGCGGCACGGACGACTTCCACGCGGCCCCCGACGGCTGGACCCTGAAGACGAACGACGGCTCACGCGCGGCCCACGCCGAGCACACGGTGGCCATCACGGAGTCGGGGCCGAGGATTCTGACCGCACGCTGACCCGTGCCGGGATCACCCGGATACATCCCGAAGGTGCCCCTCGCCGGTGATCGTGCGAAGGTGTTCTACGAGCGCGCCCCAGGTGTAACCGGCTGCCACCCGGGTTACCCGACCCCGGCACGTCGACCAGCGAGGGCGTCCCCCGCCCGCGCGCCGGGGACGCCGGGAACGGAAGGCCCATGAGCAGCGGCTTCACCAGCCCGGAGGGCTACGGCTCGGATCCCTTCGGAGAATTCCTCGCACGCTTCTTCGGCGGACCGCGTCCCGGTCCCCGGCAGATCGATCTCGGGAGGCTGCTCAGCCAGCCGGCCCGGGAGCTCGTCCGCGGCGCCGCCCAGTACGCCGCCGAGCACGGCAGCCGGGACCTCGACACGCAGCATCTGCTGCGGGCGGCGCTCGCCACCGAGCCCACCCGCACCCTGCTCAGCAAGGCCGGCGCCAATCCCGACTCGCTGGCGTCGCAGATCGACGACCGGTCGGGACCGGCCCAGCACACCCCGGACGACGCTCCGCCGCCGACCGCGCTGTCGCTCACCCCTGCCGCCAAGCGGGCCCTGCTGGACGCGCACGACATGGCCCGGGCCCGCGGCTACGGCTACATCGGCCCGGAGCACGTGCTGAGCGCCCTGGCGTCGAACCCCGACTCCGCCGCGGGGCACATCCTCAACGCGGCCCGCTTCGCCCCCACCGAACCGCCCGAGGCGCCGGAGGTCCCCCAGTCCGAGCGCCCGCGCCCGACGAACACGCCGACCCTCGACAAGTACGGCCGTGACCTCACCGAGCTGGCCCGGCAGGGCCGGATCGACCCGGTGATCGGCCGGGACGAGGAGATCGAGCAGACCGTCGAGGTCCTCTCCCGGCGCGGCAAGAACAACCCGGTGCTGATCGGTGACGCGGGCGTCGGCAAGACGGCCATCGTGGAGGGGCTGGCGCAGCGCATCTCCGAGGCGGACGTGCCCGACGTGCTGGTCGGGCGCCGCGTGGTCGCCCTGGACCTCACCGGCGTGGTCGCGGGCACCCGCTACCGGGGGGACTTCGAGGAGCGGATGAACAACATCGTGGGCGAGATCCGCGCCCACTCCGAACAGCTGATCATCTTCATCGACGAGCTCCACACGGTCGTGGGCGCCGGTTCCGGCGGCGGCGACGGCAGCTCGATGGACGCCGGCAACATCCTCAAGCCGGCCCTGGCCCGGGGCGAGCTGCACATCGTGGGTGCCACCACGCTGGAGGAGTACCGCCGGATCGAGAAGGACGCGGCGCTGGCCCGCCGCTTCCAGCCGATCATGGTGCCGGAGCCGACGCCCGCGGACGCGATCGAGATCCTGCGCGGCCTCCAGGACCGCTACGAGGCCCACCACCAGGTCCGCTACACCGACGAGGCACTGGTGAGCGCCGTGGAGCTGTCGGACCGCTACCTCTCCGACCGCCGCCTGCCGGACAAGGCGATCGACCTGATCGACCAGGCCGGAGCCCGGGTGCGGCTGCGTGCGCGGACCAAGGGCACGGACGTTCGGGCCCTGGAGCGGGAGCTGGAGCAGCTGACCCGGGACAAGGACCAGGCCGTCGCCGACGAGAGTTACGAGCAGGCCACCCAGTTGCGCGACCGGATCGTGGAGCTGAAGCAGCGAATCACCGAGGCCGGCGGCGACAGCGAGGTCGACGAGGGCCAGGACCTGGTGGTCGGGGCCGAGGCGATCGCCGAGGTGGTGTCCCGGCAGACCGGCATCCCGGTCAGCAGCCTCACCCAGGAGGAGAAGGACCGTCTGCTGGGCCTGGAGGACCATCTGCACCAGCGGGTGATCGGCCAGGACGAGGCCGTGCGGGTCGTCTCGGACGCGGTGCTGCGCTCCCGCGCCGGTCTGGCGTCCCCCGACCGCCCGATCGGCAGCTTCCTGTTCCTCGGCCCGACGGGTGTCGGCAAGACCGAACTGGCCCGGGCGCTCGCCGAGGCCCTGTTCGGCAGCGAGGACCGCATGGTCCGGCTCGACATGAGCGAGTACCAGGAGCGTCACACCGTCAGCCGGCTGATCGGCGCCCCGCCCGGCTATGTCGGCCACGAGGAGGCGGGCCAGCTGACCGAGGTCGTGCGACGGCACCCGTACTCGCTGCTCCTGCTGGACGAGGTGGAGAAGGCCCACCCGGACGTCTTCAACATCCTGCTCCAGGTCCTCGACGACGGCCGGCTGACCGATTCCCAGGGCCGCACGGTGGACTTCAGCAACACGGTCATCGTGATGACGAGCAACCTCGGCTCCGAGGCGATCACCCGCCGGGGCGCCACGACGGGCTTCGCCGCGGGCGGCGCCGACGCGGACGAGGAGGCCCGCCGCGAGCAGATCCTGCGCCCGCTGCGTGAGCACTTCCGCCCCGAGTTCCTCAACCGCATCGACGAGATCGTCGTCTTCCGCCAGCTCACCACGGAGCAGCTGCGCAGGATCACCAACCTCCTGCTGGACCGCACCCGGTCCCTGGTGCGGGGCAAGGGCATCACGGTGACCTTCACCGACCGGGCGGTGCAATGGCTGGCCGAGCGCGGCTACCAGCCGGAGTACGGCGCCCGGCCGTTGCGCCGCACGATCCAACGCGAAGTGGACAACGAACTGTCCCGACTGCTGCTGGACGGCCGAGTGCCGGAGGGCGGCCAGGTCACGGTGGACACCGAGGACGATCACCTGGCCTTCCAGACGCAGAGTCCCTCAGCGCCCTCTTGAGGTGCGCGGCCAGACCCTGGCACACGCACCCCGCACTCGGCACTCAACGCACGGGCCGCACCACCATCGCCGACCCGCCGCCCCGCCGCACGGTCTCAGCGGCTGCCAGCCACTTCCCACCCGGCAGCCGCTGAACACCCGTAGCCGCACCGATCTCCGGGTTCGCCTTGAAGGAGTGCCCGATCGCCTCGAGCTGCTTCCGCACGTCACTGTCGTACAGCCCCGGTTCCAGCTCGGTCTGTGCGGCGTTGCGCTGACTGGCCCGGGGCGCGGCGATCGCGTCGACCAGCGGCAGCCCCCGGTCGACGAACCCGGTGAGCGTCTGCAGAACGGTCGTGATGATCGTCGCACCACCCGGCGACCCCAGCGCCAGCACCGGCCTGTCGTGCTGGTCCAGCACGATCGTCGGCGACATCGACGACCGCGGACGCTTCCCCGGCCCGGGCAGGTTCGGGTCGTGCACGGCCGGGTTCGCCGGGGTGAAGGAGAAGTCCGTCAGCTCGTTGTTGAGGATGAACCCCCGCCCCGGGACGGTGATCCCGCTGCCACCGGTCTGCTCGATGGTGAGGGTGTAGGCGACGACGTTCCCCCACTTGTCGGCCACCGTCAGATGCGTGGTGCTGTCGCCCTCGTACGTCGTGGGAGCCGCCGTGCCTCCGGTGCCGCACGTGTGCGGATGACGCGGATCGCCGGGCGCCACCGGGCTGGAGAGCACCGCGTCGTCCTTGATGAGGCACTCGCGCGAGTCGGCGAACCGCTGCGACACCAACCCCTTCGTCGGCACGTCCTCGAAGGCCGGGTCGCCCACCCACCGGCCCCGGTCGGCGAAGGCGATCCGGCTGGCCTCGATGAAGCGGTGCAGATAGCGCGCCTTGCTCGCCTTGGACAGGTCGGTCCGCTCCAGGATGTTGAGCGCCTCCCCGACCGTCGTGCCTCCGGAGGAGGACGGCGCCATGGAGTGGACGCCGAGGCCCCGGTACGAGGTCCGGGTGGGCGCCTGGAGCTTGGTGCGGTAGGCGGCCAGGTCCTTCGCGGTCAGGTCACCGGGGCGGGCGTTCCAGCCGGAGCCGGGATCCACCGGCGGCTTGTTGACCGTGTCGACGATGTCCCGGCCGAGCCGGCCGTGGTAGATCGCGTCGACGCCCTTGCGTCCCAGCTCCGCGTACGTACGGGCGAGATCGGGGTTCTTGAAGGTGGAGCCGACGACGGGGAGACGTCCGCCCGGCAGGAACAGGTCGGCGGTGTCCGGGAAGTAGCGGAAGCGGGCCTCGTTGGACGCCGTCTGCGAACGGAAGGTCTCGTCGACGGTGAACCCGTCGCGCGCCAGCCGTTCGGCCGGCTTCAGCACGCTGGAGAGCCGCTTGCTGCCCCATCGGCCGAGCGCCGTCTGCCAGGTGGCGGGCGTGCCCGGGGTGCCGACGCTGAGGCCGCTGCTGACGGCTTCGGCGAAGGGGACGGGCTTGCCGTTCTCGACGAAGAGGTTCTTGTCGGCGGTCAGCGGGGCCGTCTCGCGGCCGTCGATGGTGCGTACCGTGCGGGACTTGGCGTCGTAGTAGACGAAGTAGCCGCCTCCGCCGATGCCGGCGGAGTAGGGCTCGGTGACGCCGAGCGCGGCGGCCGTGGCGACGGCGGCGTCGACGGCGTTGCCGCCCTTCCTCAGGACTTCGATCCCGGCGGCGGAAGCATCGGGGTCGACGCTCGAGACGGCGCCGCCGTAGCCGACGGCCAGCGGGGATTTGTCACCGCCGGGGCTCTGCGCGGGGAGTGGCGGCGCCGCCGCTCCCACCGACACCACCACGGCGGCCGAAACCGCCAGGACCGTCAGATTCCGTGCGACAGGGCGACGCATCCGCACCTCCAGTCAAAGGCCGTCCGCGCAGCCTAATTCATGGCCATGCCCGCGTCAGGCATGCGTCGAACACCGGTGCGTCGGGCCCGCTAGCATGCGCGCCCATGAACGACGACGTGCGCAACATCGTCCTGGGCGTGATAGCGGCGGGCATCAGTGCCTCGCTGGGCTGGGTGGCCCGCACCTATCTGTACCGGCGCAAGCTCCGCCGCAAGCAGGCCTTCTTCGGGCTGCCCGACAACTCCGAGTCCCTGCTGGTGGTGAACCGGGGCGCGGCGGGGCCCGAGTTCTCGGTGATGCGCTACGACGTGTTCGCCCTCCTCGAACTCGCCGCGCTGATCAAGGACTGCAACGCCCACGCCCAGATCCTCCCGCACGACACCGCGCGTCAGGGCTTCGGTGAGCGCACCGAGTTCTGCGTGGGCGGCCCGGCGTCGAACCGCCGCATGGCGGCCCATCTGTCCTCCCTGCTCCCCGGTGTGCGGGTGAACGTGGATGCCGAACCGGGCCCGGACCGCGGCTCGTTCCTGGTGGGCCCGGAGCGCTACCGCGTGGATCACGGCAAGGAGGAGTACGCCCTGCTCGCCCGGCTCACCGCCGAGCGCAGCCAGAACACCCGTCCGGTCTTCCTCTTCTGCGGCCAGACGTCGATCACCAACCAGGCGGCCACCCGTTACCTCGCCCGCAACCAGGAGCGGCTGGCCCGTAAGTACGGCGGCGGTTCCTTCGTGCTGCTGCTCAAGGTGATCAACTCCCAGGCGTACGGCCCGGACGTCGTCGAACTGGTGGAGGACGTGACGCGGGCGGCGCAGACCCCGCTGCCCGCCGCGACACCCGCCGCTCCACGCAATTCCCACCGGGCCTCCTGAAGTCCTCCACTGCTCAACAATCGTTACTGGCACGTAACTTACCGACGGGTTACCCCTGGTAAGAGGCCGAGGTTACCGTTCGGTCACTTTGCACTTACACGAGTGAGGAGTGACCCGTGGATCCAAAGGGCGCGAAGCGCCTTCGAATAGGGTGGCGGCGGGAGACGGGCGGGCCCCACCGCAAGGCCCTGCGCACGACCGCCGTAGGCGCCGTCTCGGCGACCCTGGTCGCCGGTACCGCCCTCGGATTCGCCCCCACCGCCCAGGCGGCGCCGAACCCCGTCCGCTTCGTCGACATCGCCGGCGACGGCGGCACCGCCCTCAAGGCCAACGTCGTCACCCCGGCCGGCGCCCGCGGCACCGGCCGCTACCCGCTGCTCGTCATGCCAACGAGCTGGGGCCTGCCCCAGATCGAGTACCTGGCCCAGGCGCAGAAGCTCGCCGACTCCGGGTACGTCGTGGTCACCTACAACGTGCGCGGCTTCTGGCAGTCGGGCGGCGAGATAGAAGTGGCGGGGCCACCCGACGTCGCCGACGCGTCGAAGGTCATCGACTGGGCGCTCGCCCACACCCCCGCGGACGCCGGGCACATCGGCATGGCGGGCGTCTCCTACGGGGCGGGCATCAGCCTGCTCACGGCCGCGCACGACAAGCGGGTCAAGGCGGTCGCCTCACTCAGCGGCTGGGCCGACCTGATCGGCTCGATCTACGCCGGGCGCACCCAGCACCTCCAGGCGGCCGCCCTGCTGGACGGCGCGAGCATCGTCACGGGCCGTCAGAGCGCCGAACTCCGCCAGGTCTTCGACGACTTCTACGGCTCCGACCTGGCGAAGGAGCCGGAGCTCATCGCCTGGGGGAAGAAACGTTCCGCTGCGACATACGTCGACCGCATCAACCAGAACGGCACGGCGATCATGCTCGCCAACGCCTGGGGCGACAGCGTCTTCCCGCCCAACCAGTACGCCGACTTCTACGAGAAGCTGACCGGCCCCAAGCGGCTGGAGATGCGGCCCGGAGACCACGCCACCGCGGAACTGACCGGCCTGTTCGGGCTGCCCAACGACGTGTGGAAGGACACCGCGCGCTGGTTCGACCACTACCTCAGAGGCGAGGACAACGGCATCGACCGGGAGCAGCCGGTCCAGCTCAAGTCCCGTTCCTCCGGCGGCTACGAGGGCTACCCGGACTGGAAGTCGGCCGGCGCGACCGGCCGGAAGATCGCCCTCGCCGGCTCGAAGACGATCCGCGCGAACGTGAACTCGGGGGCGGACGGCGGTGTCGTCTTCCTGTCCAGCATCCTCGACCAGGTGGCCCAGCTGCCGCCGATGGCCTCGATCCCGCTGCTCCCCCGCCGCTGGGCCGCCGTCTGGCAGTCGGAGAAGTCCGCCACGGCCCAACGGGTGCGCGGCACGACGAAGATGCACACGACCCTCACCCCGACCAAGGAGAGCGGCACCCTCGTCGCCTACCTGTACGACGTGGGGCCGCTCGGCCTCGGCAAGCTGGTCACCCACGCGCCGTACACCTTCCACGGGCGCACCCCCGGAAAGCCGTTCGGCGTCGACCTGGAGCTGTACTCCACGGCCTACGACGTCCCGGCCGGGCACCGCCTCGCCCTGGTCGTCGACACGGTCGACCCGCTCTACATCGAGCACAACCCGTCCGGCGCGCAGCTGACCTTCTCCTCGCCGGCGAACGACCCGTCGTACGTGTCGGTTCCGCTGCGCGAGCAGTGATCTCCGGCTGCCGCCGGACGGGCCTGGCCGATGTGAACCGCCGCCCCCGTGGCCTTCGGGCCGTGGGGGCCGCACCCGGTGGGAATGCCCCGCGGACCGGGCGGGCGGTCTGCTCACCCCGGCGGGATCGGCGGCCTTCGGCGAAGTCCCCCTCTCCGACAGGGATGAAGGGCACATCGTAGTCGAGGTCCGATCCGATGAGCCGTTCGGTGCCCGCCCGTTCAGTGCTTGAGGATCTTGGAGAGGAAGTCCTTGGCGCGGTCGCTGCTGGGGTTGGTGAAGAACTCGTCGGGGGTGCGGTCCTCGACGATCCGGCCGTCGGACATGAAGACGACGCGGTTGGCGGCCGAGCGGGCGAAGCCCATCTCGTGCGTGACGACGATCATGGTCATGCCGTCGCGGGCGAGTTGCTTCATGACCTCGAGCACCTCGTTGATCATCTCCGGGTCGAGGGCCGAGGTCGGCTCGTCGAAGAGCATGGCCTTGGGCTCCATGGCCAGGGCGCGGGCGATCGCCACGCGCTGCTGCTGCCCTCCGGAGAGCTGCGCCGGGTACTTGTCCGCCTGGTCGGCGACGCCGACCCGGTCGAGGAGTTCACGGGAGCGCCTGTCGGCGTCCTCCTTGCTGCGCCCGCGCACCTTGACCTGCCCCAGGGAGAGGTTCTGCAGGACGGTCTTGTGGGCAAAGAGGTTGAAGGCCTGGAAGACCATCCCGACATCCGCGCGCAGCCGCGCGAGGGACTTGCCCTCCTCCGGCAGCGACTGCCCGTCGAGGATGATCTCCCCGGACTCGATGGTCTCCAGCCGGTTGATCGCCCGGCACAGGGTGGACTTCCCCGACCCCGACGGGCCGATGACCACGACCACCTCCCCCCGGCCGACGGTGAGATTGATGTCCTGCAGGACATGCAGCTCCCCGAAGTGCTTGTTGACGTCACGCAGCTCGATCAGCGGCTCGACGGCCATACTCAGCCCTACTCACTCTCAGCTGTGTGGTGATTGCCGCAACGTATCCAGGCAAGATCGGACTTGTCGGGCGACACGCACTTTTCGATCATTAGCCGTATTTACGTCGAACTTCGGGCCAAAGGTCGCGGTCATGAGGCTCACGACTCCGCGACTTCGGCGTACAACTGCGACAGTTCGGGCACCCCGTTCGCGGCCCACTCATGCCCGGAGTCCACGACGTCGAACTCCCGGCCGGACACCAGCCGCACGACCGGTTGTCCGTCGGAGCGGATCTCCCAGGCGGCTCCCGGCACGGTGCGCACGATGACGGTGCCCAGGTAGAGCCCGGCGTCGTTGCCCAGCCAGGCCAGAGCCTCCTCGTCGTCCCGCCAGCGCGGAACGAGCTGGTCCAGCGCCTCCAGAGAGGCCACCGAGTCGTCCAGCCGGACCCCCTCGCGGGACGCCTGGGAGCGGAGCAGCTCGCACTCGGCGAGGAGTTCCGCGATGCCTGCCGGATCGGGGAACCCGACCTTCTGGCGCCGGTGGCCCAGGAAAGGGATGTTCATACGTCCAGCGTGTCATTCGTACCGCCGTACGCACCACAGGGCGCGCGGGCCCGCCGGTCCGGTCGAGTCCAGGCCGAGTTCACGCAGCGCGCGTTGACGGGCCTCTCATGTCTCCCTGGTTTCACCGTGCGTCTTGCGTCCCGGCCGTCGTTGTCTCTTCTGTTCCGTCCCTGCGTTTCGTTTGCTGCGTCGTGTGTCGATGAGCGGGAGGAGTCGGCCGTGCGCCGATGTGTCCGGGGGATCCTGGTCGTCCTGACCCTGTGCGGGTCGCTGGCCTCGGCGGCGTCGGCACAGGCCGTCGAGGAGGGACGGGCCGCGCCGGTGCCGCTGGAGCGGCTGTTCGACAACGTGGCCGTCAGCGACGACGGCTCACCCGGGGAGGCCGACTTCGACGGTCACGGCGCCTCCCTGTCCGCGCGGGACCTCACCGCCGCGGGCTGGACGCCCGGCCGCGCGCTCACCGTGCAGGGCGTCCGGCTGACCTGGCCGAAGCGGAAGCCGGGCGAGCCGGACAACGTCCGCGCCGCCGGGCAGGACGTCCGGGTCACGGGGCGCGGGGACGCCCTGGCCTTCCTGGTGGCGGGCACCGCAGGCACGGAGGTGGGCGGCCCCGGCACGGTCACGTACGCCGACGGCACCCGCTCCGGGTACCGGCTGACCGCGCCCGACTGGCGCACCGGGCCGCTCGCGACCAAGGCGGTGGCCCTGCGGCACATCAACACGCCCGGCGGCCAACTCGCCCGGCCGGTCCGCCTGTACGTCGTGACGGTGCCGCTGGCTGCGGGGCGCGCGGTGGCCTCGGTCCGGCTGCCGAGCGCGGCCGGGCTGCACGTCTTCGCGGTGTCGGTGCGAACGGCCACGCAGGGCTGGACGGGCAGCTGGACGACGGCCACCGGCGGCTACGCCGCCGTGGGGCCCTGGACGGACCGGACGCTGCGGCTGGTCGTGCACACGTCGGCCGGCGGGCCCCGGGTGCGGGTGCGGTTCGACAACGCGTTCGCGGCGGCTCCGGTACGGATCGGGAGCGCGACGGTCGCGGTGCAGGCGACGGGCGCGACCGCGCGGGGCATCCCCGTGGCGCTGTCGTTCGGCGGTGCGGCCGGTGTGACGATCCCGGCCGGGGGCCAGGCGTACAGCGATCCGCTCGGCTTCTCCGTACCGGCGGACGCCAATCTGCTGGTGAGCTTCCATCTGCCCGGGAGGGTGGCGGCCGCTCCGGTGCACGGGCTCGCCCAGCAGCGCTCCTACGTCAGCGAGCCCGGTGATCACGCGGCGGACGGCGCCGCCGGGGCGTACACCTCGGTGATCACCCGCTGGCCGCTGCTCGCCGGGGTCGACGTGCGCGGCGGCCCCGGGTCCGTGGTGCTGCTCGGGGACTCGATCACCGACGGCGACAAGTCCACGGTGGACGCGAACCGGCGCTGGCCGAACGTCCTGGCCGGGCGGCTCCTGAAGCAGAACACCGTCCCGCGCTACGGCGTGCTGAACCTGGGCGTCTCCGGCAACCGCGTGGTCACCGACCGGTACCTCGGCGACGGGGTGTCCACGGACACGGCCGGGGTGAGCGCCCTGCACCGGTTCGACCGGGACGTCCTCGCCCAGCCGTCGGCCGGTACGGCCGTCGTCTTCGAGGGCGTCAACGACCTGCGGTGGGGCACGTCGGCGCAGCGGGTGATCGCCGGGCTGCGCGAACTCGCGGCGCGCGGGCACGCCCGGGGCCTGAGGATGCTCGCGGCGACGATCCTGCCCTGCGAGGGCGAGACGCGGTGCACCGCCGCCGTCGACGCCGAGCGGGCAGCGGTGAACCGGTGGATCCGCGCCGGGGAGGCTTTCGACGGCGTGCTCGACTTCGACGCGGTGGTCCGTGATCCGCAGCGGCCGTCCCGGATGCTCCCCGCGTACGACAGCGGGGACCATCTGCATCCGGGCGACGCGGGGCTGGCGGCCCTGGCGGACTCGGTCGACCTGCGGCTGCTCATGTCACGGCCGCTCCGGTCCTAGGGCCTGTCGTTGGACCAGGTCGCAGGGAAGCGACGGTGCTTCTCGACGCCGGTGAGCGGGGTCTGGTGCG
>NZ_JBHVCP010000053.1:0-52331 GCF_042803315.1 Streptomyces sp. NPDC057424 | reverse complement strand
GCCGGGGCTCCCGCATACCCGCTCAGATCCCGAGCTGCTTCGTCTCGTGGAGTTTCGCGATCGCGTTCTCGTCACCGTCCAGGCCGACCTTGGCCGCGCTCTGGCGGCCGTAGGAGAACAGGACCAGTTCGGACGGCTCACCGGTCACGGTGACCACCGGGGTGCCGCGGTGGGCGACCGCCGTCTGGCCGTCGGGGCGGCGCAGGACCAGGCCCGTCGGGACGCCGCGGCCCATCAGGCGGGCCGTGCGCTCCAGGCGGGACCACAGGGCGTCCTGGAAGACCGGGTCGAGGTCGCGCGGCGACCAGTCGGGCTGGGCACGGCGGACGTCCTCGGCGTGGACGTAGAACTCGATGATGTTCGACGCCTCGTCGACCGGCTTGAGGGAGAAGGGCGAGAAACGCGGCGGGCCCGTACGGATCAGCTGGATCAGCTCCTCGTACGGCTTGTCGGTGTACTCCGCCATCACCCTGTCCAGGCGTGGCGCGAGCTGCTTGATCAGTATTCCTCCGGCGGCGTCCGGACGGCGCTCGCGCACCACCACGTGCGCGGCGAGGTCCCGGGTGGTCCAGCCCTCGCACAGGGTGGGCGCGTCCGGGCCCGCGGTCTCCAACAGGTCGGCGAGGAGAAGTCGTTCACGCTTGGCATGGGTCGACATACGGCCCAGCCTACGGCCGGCCGCCGGGTCCGCCCAGTGGACACTCCACCTGGCCCGTCGGTGGCGCCCGGCACAATGGACGGCATGACCAGCACGCCCCCCCGTCGCCCGGCCACCGCCCCTCACGGAGGCGCTTCGCGCCACAGCGCTCCATCCGGCCGCCTCGCCCCGGAGATCGCCGCGCGCCTCAAGCGCAGCCCCGACGGTCTCCTGCCCGCCATCGCCCAGCAGCACGACACCGGAGAGGTGCTGATGCTCGGCTGGATGGACGACGAGGCGCTGCACCGCACCCTGACCACCGGCCGGTGCACGTACTGGTCGCGCAGCCGCCGGGAGTACTGGGTCAAGGGCGACACCTCCGGCCACTTCCAGTGGGTGAAGTCCGTCGCCCTGGACTGCGACGCCGACACCGTGCTCGTCAAGGTCGACCAGGTCGGCGCCGCCTGCCACACCGGCGCGCGCACGTGCTTCGACACCGACGTGCTGCTCGAGGACGGCGGTTCCGACGGCTCCGCCACGGATCAGTAAGGTCAGCCGCCATGGACCTCGAGACCTTCCGCAAGCTCGCCACCGACCGGCGGGTCATCCCCGTCACCCGCAAGCTCCTCGCCGACGGCGACACGCCGGTCGCGCTCTACCGCAAGCTCGCCGCCGAGCGGCCCGGCACCTTCCTGCTGGAGTCCGCGGAGAACGGCCGCTCGTGGTCCCGGTACTCCTTCGTGGGCGTCCGCAGCCACGCCACCCTCACCGCACGCGACGGGCAGGCCCACTGGCTCGGAGCCCCGCCCGTCGGCGTCCCCACGGACGGCGACCCCCTCGCCGCCCTGCGCGCCACCATCGAGGCCCTGCACACCCCCCACCAGGACGGCCTGCCGCCCTTCACCGGCGGCATGGTCGGCTACCTCGGCTACGACATCGTCCGCCGTCTGGAGAAGATCGGCCCCGGCGAGCGCGACGACCTGAAGCTGCCCGAGCTGACCATGCTCCTCACCAGCGACCTGGCCGTCATGGACCACTGGGAGGGCTCGGTCCTGCTGATCGCCAACGCGATCAACCACAACGACCTGGAGACGGGCGTCGACGAGGCCCACGCCGACGCCGTCGCCCGCCTCGACGCCATGCAGGCCGACCTCTCCCGCCCGGTCGCCCAGCCACCGGCCGTCCTCCCGCCCTCCGAGCTGCCCGAGTACACCGCGCTGTGGGGCGGCCCCGACTTCCAGGTGGCCGTCGAGGACATCAAGGAGCGCATCCGGGCCGGCGAGGCCTTCCAGGTGGTCCCCTCCCAGCGCTTCGAGACGCCGTGCACGGCGAGCGCACTGGACGTCTACCGGGTCCTGCGGGCCACCAACCCGTCCCCGTACATGTACCTGTTCCGCTTCGACGGGTTCGACGTCGTCGGCTCGTCCCCCGAGGCCCTGGTCAAGGTCGAGGACGGCCGGGCCATGGTCCACCCCATCGCCGGCACCCGCTGGCGCGGCGCCACCCCGCAGGAGGACCAGGCCCTCGCCGACGAACTGCTCGCCGACCCCAAGGAGCGCGCCGAGCACCTCATGCTCGTCGACCTGGGACGCAACGACCTCGGGCGGGTCTGCGAGCCCGGCTCGGTGGAGGTCGTCGACTTCATGTCCGTCGAGCGGTACTCGCACGTCATGCACATCGTCTCGACCGTGACGGGCCGCGTCGCCCCGGGCCGCACGGCCTTCGACGTCCTCACCGCCTGCTTCCCGGCCGGCACCCTCTCCGGCGCCCCGAAGCCCCGCGCCATGCAGATCATCGACGAACTGGAACCGTCCCGGCGCGGGCTGTACGGCGGCTGCGTCGGCTACCTCGACTTCGCCGGCGACTCCGACACCGCCATCGCCATCCGTACGGCCCTCCTGCGGGACGGCACCGCCTACGTCCAGGCCGGCGCGGGCATCGTCGCCGACTCCGACCCGGTCGCCGAGGACACCGAGTGCCGCAACAAGGCGGCCGCGGTGCTGCGGGCCGTCCACACGGCCAACCGGCTCGGAAAGGCCTGAGATGAACCCCGGGTGACGGTTCGCCCGGGGTTCAGGCGATAGTGGGGTACGTGACTGCTGTACCTCACCCCCGTTCCGAAGCCCCCGGATCCGCCCGGGCCGGCCGCCTGAGCCTCGCCGTCGCGCTGCTGAGCGGCGCGCTCGGCGCGGCCGTGGCGCTGCTCTCCACCCGGCAGCAATGGTCGCAGGGCACCGCGACGGTGGCCGGTGGCGCCTTCCCCCTGACCGCCACGGGCAGCGACGTCACGGGCGTTCCCGCGGCGCTCGCCATCGTGGGCCTCGCCGCGCTCGTCGCGGTCTTCGCCGTCCGCCGCGCCGGCCGCCTCGTCGTCGCCGCGCTGCTGGCGCTCTCCGGCGCCGGCATCATCGCCGCGGCCCTGCTCGGCGCCTCCGACAGCTCCGCGCTCGACGAGCAGGCCGCCCGGGCCTCCGGTGACACCTCGGCCTCCGTCGACGCCCTCAGCCACACCGCCTGGCCCTACGTCGCGGTCGTCGGCGGCGTCCTGATCCTCCTGGCCGGGCTGCTGGCCCTGCGCTACGGCCGGCTGTGGCCCGCCATGTCCGGCCGTTACGAGCGGAGCGGCACGCCCCAGCCGCGCCGGAAGACCCCCGCCGTCGACCCCGGCCGGCCCGAGGACCTGTGGAAGGCCCTCGACCGCGGTGAGGACCCGACCGGGGCCTGAGCCCACCTGGAGGACCGGGGGAGTACCCCCGCTCACCCCGCGGGCACGCGTGCGGGACAATGGCCCCGAGCGTCCTGCTCAGACAGGCACACAGCAACGAGGAGCAAGCAATGGCGGGCAGCAGCCACGGTCACACCCCGGCCGCCTGGACCGGTGTCACGATCGTCTTCATCGGGTTCTGCGTCTCGGGCGCGTTCATGGTGATGGACCAGCCGTTGGGCTTCTGGGCGGGCATGGTGGTCGTGCTCCTCGGCGGTGTCGTCGGCGGCATCATGCGGATGATGGGCCTGGGCCAGCCCAAGGACCTTCACCGGCCGCACCAGCTGACCGGCGACCGCACGCCGGCGAGCGCCGAGAGCTGATCCCGGCGGAACACCGCGCGTCGCACGAGGGGCGGCCGGCACACGGGGTGCCGGGACCGCCCCTCGTGCGCACCCGGGGCACAATGCATACCGTGAACACCGAGAGCCGAAGAGTGACGCCGAGCGTCCCGAGCCGCCTGGCCGTCCCCGCCGGGGTGCTCGCGGCCGTCGCCGCCGCCTTCGCCTACGTGGGCACCGTCGACCCCAACGAACCCGGCCACTACCCCGCCTGCCCGCTGCTGCACTACACCGGCCTGTACTGCCCCGGCTGCGGCGGCCTGCGCAGCGCGCACGCCTTCGTCCACGGGGACGTCCTGGCGGCGCTGCACGCGAACGCGCTCGCGACCCTCGGCTATCTGGGCTTCGCCGTGCTGTGGACCGTATGGGTGGTGCACGCGGCCCGCGGGCGCCCGCTGAGGATCGACCCACACCCGGGACTGGTGTGGAGCCTCGGTGCGTTGCTGCTGGTCTTCTCGGTTGTCCGGAACCTGCCCTTCGGTGGCTGGCTCCACCCTTGATCAACTGGCGAACGTCCAGGTAGTGGGACCGGCGTCAACCGGATGTGAGGCCTACGCCTCGCTGCGGATACCATCGCAGTGACCATCGGTTTTCGATCGGTCGCTGGAACTGTCAAGAGTCTGGAAGGGGGCCGCTCGCGTGAGTGTGCTCGACGAGATCATCGACGGAGTCCGTGCCGACCTCGCGGAGCGGCAGGCGCGCGTCAGCCTCGACGAGCTCAAGGAGCGTGCGGCGAAGGCTCCCGCAGCCAAGGACGGCGCTGCCGCACTGCGCGGCGACGGTGTGAAGGTCATCTGCGAGGTCAAGCGCTCCAGCCCTTCCAAGGGCGCGCTGGCCGCGATCGCCGACCCGGCCGGACTCGCCGCGGACTACGAGGCGGGCGGCGCGGCCGTCATCTCCGTCCTCACCGAGGAGCGCCGCTTCGGCGGCTCGCTGGGCGACCTGGAGGCGGTCCGCGCCCGCGTGGACATCCCGGTCCTCCGCAAGGACTTCATCGTCACGTCGTACCAGCTGTGGGAGGCCCGCGCCTACGGCGCCGACGTCGTGCTGCTGATCGTCGCCGCCCTCGACCAGCCCGCCCTGGAGTCCCTCATCGAGCGCGCCGAGTCCATCGGGCTCACGCCGCTCGTCGAGGTGCACGACGAGGACGAGGTCGAGCGCGCGGTCGACGCCGGCGCCCGCGTGATCGGCGTCAACGCGCGCAACCTCAAGACCCTCGAGGTCGACCGCGGCACCTTCGAGCGCGTGGCACCGGAGATCCCCGACCACATCATCAAGATCGCCGAGTCCGGCGTCCGCGGCCCGCACGACCTCATCGCCTACGCCAACGCCGGCGCCGACGCGGTCCTGGTCGGCGAGTCCCTCGTCACCGGCAAGGACCCCAGAACCGCGGTCTCGGACCTGGTGGCGGCCGGTGAGCATCCCGCACTCCGGCACGGCCGGAGCTGATCACCCGCTAGGCTTGCCCCGATGACTCTCACCCTGACGACCGTGGACCGGTACGCCCGCCTCGCGCGCGGCTGCCGCCCCCGCGGCTGCCGCGCCCCGGCCCGCCGGGTCCACGGCCGCCGCGTCCGGTACGTCATCGGTGACGAACCGGGCCAGGTCAACGGCATGCGATGGCAGGGCCTCCAGGGGCACGGGGAACTGCGCGATCAGCCACATCACGGCCCGCGGTCAACAGCCGACCCTGCCCCCACGGCGACTAGTGCACTCCATACACACTCACCGTGAAGGTCTTCGCATGCCCAGTCAGTTCTTCATCCCCGACCCCGAAGGTCAAACCCCCAACCCCGAAGGCTACTTCGGGGCGTTCGGCGGCAAGTTCATCCCCGAGGCCCTCGTCGCAGCCGTCGACGAGGTGGCCGTCGAGTACGACAAGGCCAAGCACGACCCCGAGTTCGCCAAGGAACTCGACGACCTCCTGGTCCACTACACCGGCCGCCCGTCGTCGCTCACGGAGGTACCCCGCTTCGCCGAGCACGCCGGAGGCGCCCGGGTCTTCCTCAAGCGCGAGGACCTGAACCACACCGGCTCCCACAAGATCAACAACGTCCTCGGCCAGGCCCTGCTCACCAAGCGCATGGGCAAGACCCGCGTCATCGCCGAGACGGGCGCCGGCCAGCACGGCGTCGCCACGGCCACCGCCTGCGCCCTCTTCGGCCTCGAGTGCACGATCTACATGGGCGAGATCGACACCCGGCGCCAGGCCCTCAACGTGGCCCGGATGCGCATGCTCGGCGCCGAGGTCATCGCCGTGAAGTCGGGCAGCCGCACGCTGAAGGACGCCATCAACGAGGCCTTCCGCGACTGGGTCGCCAACGTCGACCACACCCACTACCTCTTCGGCACCGTCGCAGGCCCCCACCCCTTCCCGGCGATGGTCCGCGACTTCCACCGGGTCATCGGCGTCGAGGCCCGCCGTCAGCTCCTGGAACGCGCCGGGCGCCTGCCCGACGCGGCCGTCGCCTGCGTCGGCGGCGGCTCCAACGCCATCGGCCTCTTCCACGCCTTCATCCCGGACACCGACGTCCGCCTCGTCGGCTGCGAGCCGGCCGGGCACGGCGTCGAGACCGGCGAGCACGCCGCGACCCTCACCGCGGGCGAGCCCGGCATCCTGCACGGCTCCCGTTCCTACGTCCTGCAGGACGACGAGGGCCAGATCACCGAGCCGTACTCGATCTCGGCCGGTCTGGACTACCCGGGCATCGGCCCGGAGCACTCGTACCTGAAGGACTCGGGCCGCGGCGAGTACCGCGCGGTCACCGACGACGCGGCGATGCAGGCCCTGCGCCTGCTGTCGCGCACCGAGGGCATCATCCCGGCCATCGAGAGCGCCCACGCGCTGGCCGGCGCCCTGGAGGTCGGCAGGGAGCTGGGCAAGGACGGGCTGATCGTGGTCAACCTGTCCGGCCGCGGCGACAAGGACATGGACACCGCCGCCCGCTACTTCGGCCTGTACGACACCGACGCCGAGGTCGCCGAGGACGCCTCCGGCACCGCCGAGATCGAGGGGGACGCCAAGTGAGCGGGAACATCCAGCTGTTGAGCGACACCCTCGCCGCAGCGAAGTCCGAAGGGCGCGCCGCACTCATCGCCTACCTCCCGGCCGGATTCCCGACCGTGGACGGCGGCATCGAGGCGATCAAGGCCGTCATCGACGGCGGCGCCGACGTCGTCGAGGTGGGTCTGCCGCACAGCGACCCCGTCCTCGACGGCCCCGTCATCCAGACCGCCGACGACATCGCCCTGCGCGGCGGCGTCAAGATCGCCGACGTGATGCGCACGGTCCGCGAGGCCCACGCAGCCACCGGCAAGCCCATCCTCGTCATGACGTACTGGAACCCCATCGACCGCTACGGCGTCGAGCGGTTCACCGCCGAGCTCGCCGAGGCGGGCGGCGCCGGGTGCATCCTGCCGGACCTGCCCGTGCAGGAGTCGGCGCTGTGGAGGGAGCACGCGGAGAAGCACGGTCTGGCCACCGTCTTCGTCGTCGCGCCCAGCAGTAGGGACGAGCGGCTCGCGCAGATCACCGCGGCGGGCAGCGGCTTCGTCTACGCGGCCTCCCTGATGGGCGTCACCGGCACCCGCGCGACCGTCAGCTCGCAGGCCGAGGACCTGGTGGAACGCACCCGGGCCACCGGTACCGGCCTGCCCGTCTGCGTCGGACTCGGCGTCTCCAACGCCACCCAGGCCGCCGAGGTCGCCGGCTTCGCCGACGGCGTGATCGTCGGCTCGGCCTTCGTCAAGGCGATGCTGGACGCGCCGGACGACGCGGCCGGTCTTGAAGCGGTGCGCGGGCTCGCGGGCGACCTCGCCCAGGGCGTGCGCGGACAGGCGTAACAAGCCGGGAAGTCATACAGGTCCCTCGTACGGGTGGACCTGGGACCGGGGAGGCGCGGTGCGCCTCCCCGGTTCGTTTCCGGGGTGTGAGCGAGAAGAACCGTGAGGGAAAGCGCACCGCCCGTCAGAAGCTGGCGGCCGAGCGCGAGAAGCAGAAGTCCGCGGACAAGCGCCGGCGCGCGCTGATCGTGGGCGGTGCCGTCGTCGCCGTCCTGGGACTCGCGGCGGTGATCGGCGTCGTCGCGGCCAACGCCGGCAAGGACGACGACAGTGAGGCCTCGGGCCCGGTCGTGGCGCCCTCGGGAGCCCAGGGCAAGGACAGTCTGGCCATCCCGGTCGGCAAGGACAGCGCCAAGTCCACTCTCACGGTGTGGGAGGACTTCCGCTGCCCCGCGTGCAAGTCCTTCGAGACGGCGTACCGGCCGGTGATCCACGAACTGACGAACGCGGGCCAGCTGAAGACCGAGTACCACCTGGTCACCCTCATCGACGGCAACATGCGCGGCACCGGTTCCCGTAACGCCGCCAACGCCGCGGCCTGCGCCCAGGACGCCGGGAAGTTCCCCGCGTACCACGACGTGCTCTTCGACAACCAGCCGCCGGAGGTCGACGACGCCTATGCCGACACCGACAGGCTGATCGAACTGGCCGGCAAGGTCGACGGCCTGGACACCCCCGCCTTCCGCGCGTGCGTCGAGGACGGCACGCACAACGCGTGGGTCGCCAAGTCCCACGAGGCCTTCAACAAGGGTGGCTTCTCGGGCACGCCGACCGTGCTGTTCGACGGCAAGAACATCTACCAGGACCGGACGATGACCCCGGCCAAGCTGAAGCAGATGGTGCAGGAGGCGAACAAGGGGTAAGAGTCATTCTCACGCCCCCGTTATGGACCCGTAGCCGGGCCGCCCGCCGCGGGCCCGGTGCGGCACGGTAGCGTCGACCTTGCCATGGAACTTGCCTTCATTCCCAGCCCGTCGCGCGGGGTGCTGTACCTCGGCCCCGTTCCGCTGCGCGGCTACGCGTTCTGCATCATCATCGGCGTCTTCGTCGCGGTCTGGCTCGGCAACAAGCGCTGGATCGCCCGGGGCGGGCGGGCCGGCACGGTGGCCGACATCGCTGTCTGGGCCGTGCCCTTCGGCCTGGTCGGCGGCCGGCTCTACCACGTGATCACGGACTACCAGCTGTACTTCAGCGAGGGCCGCGACTGGGTGGACGCCCTCAAGATCTGGGAGGGCGGCCTCGGCATCTGGGGCGCGATCGCCTTCGGCGCGCTGGGCGCCTGGATCGGCTGCCGCCGCAGGGGCATCCCGATGCCCGCGTACGCCGACGCCGTCGCGCCGGGCATCGCCTTCGCCCAGGCGATCGGCCGCTGGGGCAACTGGTTCAACCAGGAGCTGTACGGCAAGCCCACCGATCTGCCATGGGCCCTGGAGATCACCTCCTCGTCGGACGGGCGGGTGCCGGGCACCTACCACCCGACGTTCCTGTACGAGTCGCTGTGGTGCATCGGCGTGGCCTTCCTGGTCATCTGGGCGGACCGCCGCTTCCGGCTCGGACACGGCCGGGCGTTCGCGCTGTACGTCGCCGCGTACTGCGCGGGCCGGGCGTGGATCGAGTACATGCGCGTCGACGACGCCCACCACATCCTGGGTCTCCGGCTGAACGTCTGGACCGCGATCCTGGTGTTCCTGCTCGCGGTGGCGTACCTCGTGGTGTCGTCGAAGAAGCGGCCCGGCCGGGAGGACGTCGTGGAACCGGGAGCCTCCGGCGGTCCGGCCGGCGACGCGGACGGCGAGGCCGGCGGCGAGCGCGAGGACGGCGACGCCGAGGGCGAGGACGGCAAGGCTGTGAAGGACGGTGACGCCGCGAAGGACGGCGGCGCCGAGGACGCCAAGGACGAGGCCGGTTCGGCGAAGAAGACCTGACACCCCCCGGCACGACACCGAGGGCGCCCGGACAGTTCCGGGCGCCCTCGGTGCGTGCGGGAGGTGTCAGCGGCGGCGGGCCAGAGCCAGGGTGCGCTGGGCCGCCGTCACCACCGCCGCGTCGATGAAACGGCCGTCCGGCAGGGCCTGGGCGCCCTGCTCCGTGGCGGCCGCCTTGAGGACTGCCTCCGCCTGCTCGGTCTCCTCCTCGGTGGGCCGGTAGGCCCGTTCGATCACCGGGAGCTGGCGGGGGTGGATCGCGGCGCGGCCGAGGAACCCCAGGGCGCGGCCGTGAGCACAGGAGGCGGCCAGGCCCTCCAGGTCGCGGGTGTCCGGGTGGACCGACTGGGGCGGTGGCGGCAGGCCGGCGGCCCGGGCCGCCACGATCACCCGGGAGCGGGGCCAGTCGAGGCCCGAGTCGTCGTATGCCCCCAGGTCGGCCCGCAGGTCGGCCTCACCGAGCGCGATGCCGCGCAGGTTCGGATGGGCGCCGGCGATGGCGTACGCCTGTTCCACGGCGAGGGCCGTCTCCAGGAGGGCGTACAGGCCGGCCGCGGCGCGGCGTGCGACGTGGGTGACCTCCGCGGGCGAGGTGATCTTGGGCAGGCGGAGGCCCGAGAGACCGGGGGCCCGGGCCACCGCCGCGATGTCCTGTTCACCCCAGGGGCTGTCCAGGGCGTTGACACGCACGTGTACCGGGGCCGGGGGCCGGTCGGCGAGCAGCTCCGCGGTGGTGGCGCGGGCGTAGGCCTTGCGGTCGGGGGCGACCGCGTCCTCCAGGTCGATGACGACGACGTCGGCACCGGAGGTCAGGGCCTTGGCCACCACGTCGGGCCGGTCGCCCGGGGCGTAGAGCCACGTGAGCGGGTACGCCGTCACAGGGCGCCCGCCGCGCGCAGCGCCGTGACGTCGGCCGGGGAGAGGCCCAGCTCGGTCAGGACCTCCTCGGTGTCCGCGCCGTGCGGGCGGCCGGCCCAGCGGATCGCGCCGGGCGTGGCGGAGAGCCGGAAGAGGACGTTCTGCATGCGCAGCGGGCCGAGTTCGGGATCGTCGACGGTGGTGATGGTGTCGAGGGCCTGGTACTGCGGGTCCGCCATCACGTCCCGGACGTCCTGGACCGGGGCCACCGCCGCCTCGGCCTTCTCGAAGGCGGCCATGACGTCGGTGCGGGTGCGCGCGGCGATCCAGCCGCCGACCGCCTCGTCCAGGATGTCGGCGTGGCGGGCCCGGTCGGCGCCCGAGGCGAACCAGGGCTCGTCGATCAGTTCCGGGCGGCCCACCAGGTGCATCACGCGTTCCGCGACCGACTGGGCCGAGGTGGAGACGGCGACCCAGGTGCCGTCCGCGGTGCGGTAGACACCGCGCGGGGCGTTGTTGGGGGAGCGGTTTCCGGTACGGGGCTGGACGTGACCGAGCTGGTCGTACCAGAGCGGCTGGGGGCCGAGCGCGGCCAGGATCGGTTCGATCAGGGCCATGTCGACGACCTGGCCCGCGCCGGTGCGGTCGCGGGCGGCGAGCGCCGTCATCACCGCGTACGCCGTCGTCAGGCCGGCGATGGAGTCGGCCAGGCCGAACGGCGGCAGGGTCGGGGGCGCGTCCGGTTCGCCGGTCATCGCGGCGAAGCCGCTCATCGCCTCGGCGAGGGTGCCGAAGCCGGGGCGGTGGGCGTAGGGGCCGAACTGCCCGAAGCCGGTGACGCGGGCCAGGACCAGGCGGGGGTTCACAGCCGACAGCTCCGGCCAGCCCAGGTCCCACTTCTCCAGGGTGCCGGGGCGGAAGTTCTCGATGATCACGTCGGCGGTGGCGGCGAGGCGCAGGAGGGTGGTGCGGCCGCCGGGTCTCGACAGGTCGAGGGTCATGGTGCGCTTGTTGCGGCCGAGCATCTTCCACCACAGGCCCACGCCGTCCTTCGACGGGCCGTGGCCGCGGGAGGGGTCCGGCTTCCTCGGGTGCTCGATCTTGACGACGTCGGCGCCGAAGTCGCCGAGCAGGGTGGCGGCCATCGGGCCGGCGAAGAGGGTGGCGAGGTCGAGGACGCGCAGGCCGGTGAGGGGCGCTGTCGTGGGCGCGGTCATGGGCGGTGGCTCTCCCGGTGCGTGAGGTGGGCGAGGGTGTCGAAGCCGATGCCGTCGAAGTCGCCGATGGACGTCGACAGCCGGTTCTTCAGCGGCGCCGTCCAGCGGTCGGGGAGCGTGCCGGGGTGTCCGGCCAGCAGCCCGGCGATGCCGCCCGCCGTCGCGCCGTTGGAGTCGGTGTCCCAGCCGCCGCTCACGGCACGGCAGACGGAGCCGTCGAAGTCGCCGTTCGCATGGGTGAGCGCGGCGGCGATCAGGGCGGTGTTGGGGACGGCGTGCACCCAGTGGTGGGTGCCGGCGTGGGTGGCGTGGAGTTCGTCGACGACCGTGTCGAAGTCGTCGTGCTCCTGGGCCAGCCGGACGGCGTGGCGGACGGCGCCGGCCAGGCGGGAACGTGGGGGTACGACGGTGAGGCCGGTGCGCAGGCAGGTGTGGACGTCGTGGTCGCCGGTCGCCGCAGCGGCGATGACGGCCGCGGTGAACATCGCCGCGTAGACGCCGTTGGCGGTGTGGGTGAGGGTGGCGTCCCGGTGGGCCTGTTCGGCGGCCCGGCCCGGGCGGCCGGGGTTGGTCCAGCCGTGGACGTCGGCGCGGATCAGGGCGCCGATCCACTCGCGGAAGGGGTTGCGGTGGCGGGCGGTGTGCGGGGGTTCCAGGCCGCCGAGGAGGTTGCGGTAGGCGATGCGTTCGGCGGTGAACGTGCGGCCGGCGGGGAGTTCGTCCAGCCAGGTGCGTGCCACGTCCGTGGTGGTGAAGGCTCTGCCGTGGCGTTGGAGGAGGACGAGGTTGAGGAGGGGGTAGTTGAGGTCGTCGTCCTCGGGCATGCCGTCGATGTTCTCGGCGAGGGAGGTGGGTGCCGAGGAGCGGTTCCAGGGGTGCTCCGCGAGGAGTTCTTCCGGGACGCCGCAGGCGGTGAAGTAGGTGGTGAGGGGCCAGTTTCCGGTGGACCGGGCCAGTCGCCGGATGGCGTCGAGGGGCAGCTTCTCGACGGGTTTGCCCAGGAGGCAGCCGGCGGCGCGGCCGAGCCAGGCGGCCTCGAGGCGGTGCGCGGTGGTGGCCGGGGTGCCCACGGGCCCTGGCCAGTCGGGGCAGGCGGACCTGACCCTGTCCAGGTCCGTCGGTTCGTCCTCCGCCAGCGTGCTCGGGAGGTCGGCCAGTTCGTCCAGGAGGTCTTCCGCCAGTTGGCGGAGGTAGCGGGACGCCGGGGTGGGGGACGCGCCCGCGGTGGCCGGAGCCTGGGGGCCGCCCGCCGCTCGCCAGCGGGCTGCGATCGCCTTCGGCTCGCGGCCGTCCTGGGCCGCCTGGCGGAGTTCGTGGCCGATCAGGTCCTCCGGCTGGACCCAGGTCAGTCGGAGCATTCCAGGCCTCCGAGGGACGCGAAGGCCTGCTCGTGGGTGCGTCGGCGGGCCACGTCCCGGGCGAAGACCTCGCGGGTCACGGCGGTGAGGGCGGTCGCCGGTTCCCAGAGGTCCAGGCGGCTGGCCTCCGCGACCGTCTTGGCCCAGTCCTCCGGGACCGGTGAGCCCAGGGCCCCCGCCAGGGCGCCGGCCATCGTGGCGATGGAGTCGCAGTCGCGGCCGTAGTTCACCGCCCCGAGGACCGCGTGGCGGTAGTCCCCCCGTGCCACGAGCAACATGCCCAGCGCGATGGGCAGTTCCTCGATCGCGTGCAGGCGCGAAGGGCGGCGGGCGCCGAGCGAAGGGGCGCGGTAGTCGGGGCCCACCGTGTCGTAGGGGGCGACCGCCTCGCGCAACGGGCGCAGTGCCGACTCGAAGTCCGTGTGGCGGGACGCCTCTTCGCAGACCCGCTCGATCGCGGCCCGGGTGCCGTCCTTCGCGAGGGAGAGGCATGCCGAGACGACCGAGTCGGGGGTCGCGCCCGGCGTGCACGCCGCCGCCACCGCTGCCGCCAGAACGCCCGCCGCCTCACGGCCGTACGACGACTGGTGCGCGCCGGCGACGTCGAGGGCCTCGGCGTAGGCCGCACGCGGGTGGGCCGCGTTGACCAGGCCGACCGGGGCCATGTACATCGCCGCCCCGCAGTTGACGATGTTGCCGGTGCCGGCCTCGCGCGGGTCGGCGTGGCCGTAGTGGATCCTCGTCACCAGCCACTTCTCCGCCAGGAAGATCCGCTGGAGAGGGAGGGCCTCGGACTCCAGTTCCGGGATCCAGCGCGGCTCGGTCATCAGGTCCGGGACCAGGTGGTCGGCGATCGCGTAGGCGTCGAGGTGGTCGCGGACCCGGGCGTAGACGCGGACCAGGGCGTGGGTCATCAAGGTGTCGTCGGTGACGTGGCCGTCGCCCTTGTGGTACGGGGCGAGGGGGCGGGCGGTGCGCCAGTCGTCGCCGTGCCAGGGGCCGACGACGCCGTGGACGCGGCCGCCGTGGCGTTCGAGGATCTGCTCGGGCGAGTAGCCCTCGACGGGGCCGCCGAGGGCGTCGCCGACGGCTGCCCCGACCAGGGCGCCGGTGATCCGCTCGTCCAGAGGGGTGTTTTGGTGGGGTTTGGGCTGCATGGCCGCATCATCCACCCGGGCGGGCCGGTTGTACGGCTTCCAGGAGCCCGGCGAGTTCCACGAGGTCCGTGCCGGTGAGGCGGGGCAGGACGCAGCCGGAGAGGGTGCGGCAGGTGTCCCGCCAGGAGGCGGGGATCGACGCGCCGCCGCCCAGCGCGCCGGTGAGTGCGCCCGCCAGGGCCGGGGCGGAGTCCGCGACGCGGGACAGGCAGGCCGCCGCGGGGATCGCCTCCGCGATGCGGCCGCGGGCGGCGACGGCCAGGGCGAGGGCGACCGGGACCGTCTCGGCGGCGGCGATGCCGTAGCTGTAGACGTGGTCGACGATCTGGTGCTCCAGGGGCGGGACCAGGGCGAAGGCGCTGTCCGCGGCGGCGGCGAGCCGCAGGGCGTGCCGGGCGTTGCGGCCGATCTCCGTCTCCTGGGGGAGCTCGGCCAGGGCCGCCGTGACGCAGGCGTCGACGTTCGCCCCGGCCAGGGCGAGAGCGAGGGCCGCCGCCATCGCGCGGGCGCCGTGGACGCCGTCGCCGTCCTGGGTGTAGCGGGCGTCGAACTCGGCGAGGCCGGCGGCGCCCCGGGGGTCGCCGGGGTGGGCGACGGCCAGGACGCAGGCGCGTACGCAGGCGGCGTCGTCGAAATAGTGCGGGTTGTCGTGGCCGGTCGCGGGCGGGCGCAGGCCGGTGGCGAGGTTGCCGAGGCCGGCGCGGACGGAGATGCGGGCGCGCAGGGGGAGGACGGCGGACTCGATCTCGGGAGCGCGGTCCGCCGCGGCGGCGACCTCGGCGGCGAGGGCGTTCCAGGTGAGGTCGATCGCGGCCCGGGTGCGGCGTTCTCGGCTGAGGTCGTTCAGGACGGTGTCGTCGCCCGCGCGCAGGAGGGCTTCTGCCGCGAAGGCCGCCCACTCGGCGTCGTCGGAGGGGCCGAGGCGGAGGGGCTCGGGGGGCTGGTTCAGGGCGATGGGGACGGGGAGGGTGGTCGTCGCGTTGTGTTCGGCGAAGGTGTCCAGTTCGCGGGTGAGGCGGCGGGTCCAGTCGGGCATGCGGGCGGCCCGGTGGCGGGCGGCGGGCCAGCCGGCGGCGTCGCCGGCGGCCAGTCCGAGCAGGAGTCCTTCGGCCCGTCTCGGGGCCCCGGCTTCGCCTTCGGCCCTTCTGTCTCCCGCCCGCGCCCCGCCCGTGACTGTCACCCGAGGGGTCCTGGTCTGCCGTGGGGCGCGTTCACCGTCGGCGGCCGCGGGTGCGTGGGTCGTCATGTGGGGGTCTCCGATCCGTCGCCCGCCAGGATGTGGTCCGTAGAGCCGGGCCCCGCCGGTGTCAGCAGGTCCGCCACGTCCAGGACGTGGTGGCCCGCCATCGCCGGGAGGCAGGAGCCCCGGGCCGGGGTGATGGCCGCCGCCCATGCCGCCGGGATCGCCGGCATCCCCCGCGTCGCCCCCGCCAGCGCCCCCGCCACCGCCGCCGTCGTGTCCGCGTCGCGGCCCATGTTCACCGCGGTCAGGACGGACTGCTCGAAGTCGCCGTCGGCCGCCGCGTACGCGCCGAAGGCGAGGGCGACCGCCTCGGGGGCCAGATCGGTCCAGGGGTAACCGCCGATGACGACCGCGGAGCGGACCGCGCGTTCGCCGCGGTGGGCGACCGTCACCGCGCGGCGCAGGCTGCGGGCCGTCCAGGAGTCGTCGGGTACGACCGCGAGGGCCGCGGCCACGACCGCGATCGACGGGGCGCCCGCCATCGCCGCCGCGACGCCCGCCGCCACCGCCTGGCCGCCGTAGATGCCCTCGCCCTCGTGGCTCACCGAGCCGTCGATCGCGACCAGCCGGGCCGCCTCCACCGGGCGGCCCGCCGCGTACACACCGAAGGGGGCCGCGCGCATGGCCAGGCCGTCGCTCCAGGCATGCCTGTGCTGGGCGGAGATGGGGGCGGCCAGGCCCCGGCGCAGGTTCTCCAGGGTGCCGCGTTCGCTGAAGCCGGCGCCCCGGAAGGGGCCCTCGTCGCGGTCGGCGATCAGCTCGTGCCACGCCGCTTCCACGTGGGCCGGGGTGAGGGCGGAGCCGTGCCGGGCCAGGAGGAGACCGGAGAAGATCGCGTACTCGGTGTCGTCCGTGCCCGCCGGGTTCTCTGCCACGTAGCCGGTGATCCGTCCCCAGCGGGCACGGATCTCGGAGGGCTTCAGGTTCTCTGCCGGTGCCCCGAGGGCGTCCCCGACGGCCAGGCCCAGCAGCGCGCCGCGGGCCCGTTCGCGAAGCTCGGCGGCGTCCCCGGGCGCCGGGACGGAGGGGATGCAGGCGATCGATGCCATACGGCATGTGTCCCACTCCGGTGGCTCCGCCGAGCCTCGCGCGTCCCAGCATCACCCGGTCGACATCTGTGCGCAGCGATGATCAGGTGAGCGCGAAACGGTAAAACCGCAGGTTAGCGCAGCCTTTCCTTGCTGGCGAGGGCGGAATCCGAGGCGTAAATTTGGCGTCGTAAAAAACTGGAACGCGTCCAAACGTGGGGAGCGGGGTTCTTTTCATGGCCATCATCGAGACCGAGGCGACGCTGCACGAGGCGCACCGGGACAACCACACGCACCGGGACGTGAACGGCGGCTGGCTGCGTCCCGCGGTGTTCGGTGCGATGGACGGCCTCGTCTCCAACCTCGCCCTGATGACCGGTGTCGCGGGTGGGGCGGTCGGCCAGCACACCGTGATCCTCAGCGGGCTCGCGGGCCTGGCCGCCGGCGCCTTCTCCATGGCCGCCGGCGAGTACACGTCCGTCGCCTCGCAGCGCGAGCTCGTCGAGGCCGAGCTGGACGTGGAACGGCGCCAGCTGCGCAAGCACCCCGACGACGAGGAGGCCGAGCTCGCCGCGCTCTACACCTCGCGAGGCGTCGAGCCGCGCCTGGCCCGGGAGGTCGCCCGGCAGCTGTCGAAGGATCCCGAGCAGGCGCTGGAGATCCACGCCCGCGAGGAGCTGGGCATCGACCCCGGCGATCTGCCCTCGCCCACCGTGGCCGCGGTGTCGAGCTTCGGCTCCTTCGCGCTGGGCGCGCTGATCCCCGTCCTGCCCTACTTGCTGGGTGCGAGCAGCATGTGGCCGGCGGTGCTGCTGGCGCTGCTCGGGCTCTTCCTGTGCGGCGCGGTGGTGGCCAAGGTGACAGCACGCACCTGGTGGTACAGCGGGCTGCGGCAGCTGTTCCTGGGAGGCGCGGCGGCCGGTGTGACGTACGCCCTGGGCGCCTTGTTCGGAACGGCCATAGGATAGTCCGGCTCGGACCTATGCAAGGGACTGCATGGGCAGCCGTTACTTACTGGTTTCGAATGCGCAATCACCGGGCATGAGCCGTAAGCGCTGCGGGCAATGAGGCTCGCCGCGCACCCTCAGCGGGGTGGGCGAAGACGCCTGTCCCGCTCCCCGGGCCGACGGAAACCGATCTGACCCGATCGTTTCGTGCGGCCCCTCCACAGCTTCCACTGCTGGCGCGGTACCCCCGCCGCGAACCCGCAGTGTCCGCATGCTGGAACGGATTATCCCGCTTCCCGAGAACCGCTCCATCATGTAACCTGCACGAAATTTTGCGATCACGCGAGGGCCAACGTCGTCCCTCGGCACTTGCATATGCCAGATGACGACGACGGGAGAGCCGATGCGTACGCCGCGCCAGCCGTCCCAGCATTCCGCGAATGGCCAGAACTGGTCGTTCATGGATGCTCGCCCTGCTGCGCAGGGTATGTACGACCCCCGCAACGAGCACGATGCCTGCGGCGTCGGCTTCGTCGCCACCCTCACCGGCGAGGCGTCCCACACCCTGGTCGAGCAGGCTCTGACCGTCCTGCGCAACCTCGAACACCGCGGCGCCACCGGCTCCGAGCCCGACTCCGGCGACGGCGCCGGCATCCTGTCGCAGGTCCCGGACGCCTTCTTCCGTGACGTGGCCGGATTCGAACTGCCCGACGCCGGTTCCTACGCCGTCGGCATCGCCTTCCTGCCGGAGGACGCCACCGACGACGCCGTCTCGCAGATCGAGACCATCGCGTCCGACGAGGGCCTGACCGTCCTCGGCTGGCGCGAGGTGCCGGTCGCCCCGCAGTTGCTGGGTGCCACCGCCCGGTCGACCATGCCGGTCTTCCGCCAGATCTTCGTCAGCGACGGCGCGGCCGTGCCCGCCACGGGTATCGCCCTCGACCGCAAGGCCTTCGTGCTGCGCAAGCGCGCCGAGCGCGAGGCCGGCGTGTACTTCCCCTCGCTGTCCGCGCGGACCATCGTCTACAAGGGCATGCTGACCACCGGCCAGCTGGAGCCCTTCTTCCCGGACCTGTCCGACCGCCGCTTCGCCTCCGCGATCGCGCTCGTGCACTCCCGGTTCTCGACGAACACGTTCCCCTCGTGGCCGCTGGCCCACCCCTACCGCTTCGTCGCGCACAACGGTGAGATCAACACCGTCAAGGGCAACCGCAACTGGATGGTCGCCCGCGAGTCGCAGCTGGTCTCGGACCTGTTCGGCTCCGACGAGAAGGCCATCGACCGGATCTTCCCGGTCTGCACGCCGGACGCCTCCGACTCCGCCTCCTTCGACGAGGTCCTGGAGCTCCTGCACCTGGGCGGCCGCTCCCTGCCGCACTCCGTGCTGATGATGATCCCGGAGGCGTGGGAGAACCACGACTCCATGGACCCGGCCCGGCGCGCCTTCTACCAGTTCCACTCCACGATGATGGAGCCCTGGGACGGCCCGGCCTGTGTCACCTTCACCGACGGCACCCAGGTCGGCGCGGTCCTCGACCGCAACGGCCTGCGTCCCGGCCGCTACTGGGTCACCGACGACGGCCTCGTCGTCCTCGGCTCCGAGGTCGGCGTCCTGGACATCGACCCGTCCAAGGTCGTCCGCAAGGGCCGCCTCCAGCCCGGCCGCATGTTCCTCGTCGACACCGCCGAGCACCGCATCATCGAGGACGACGAGATCAAGGCCGAGCTCGCCGCGGAGAACCCGTACGCGGAGTGGGTGGAAGCCGGCGAGATCGAGCTGTCCGACCTGCCCGAGCGCGAGCACATCGTGCACACGCACGCCTCGGTCACCCGCCGCCAGCAGACCTTCGGCTACACCGAGGAGGAGCTGCGCGTCATCCTCGCGCCGATGGCCAAGGCCGGCGCCGAGCCGATCGGCTCGATGGGCACCGACTCGCCGATCGCCGCGCTGTCGGACCGCCCGCGCCTGCTCTTCGACTACTTCACCCAGCTGTTCGCGCAGGTCACCAACCCGCCGCTGGACGCCATCCGCGAGGAACTGGTCACCTCGCTGCGCTCCTCGCTGGGCCCGCAGGGCAACCTGCTCGACCCGAGCGCGGCCTCCTGCCGCAGCGTCCTGCTGCCCTTCCCGGTGATCGACAACGACGAGCTGGCCAAGCTCATCCACATCAACGCCGACGGCGACATGCCCGGCTTCAAGGCCGCGACGCTCTCCGGCCTGTACCGGGTGCACGGCGGCGGCGACACGCTGGCCGCGCGCATCGACGAGATCTGCACCGAGGCCGACGCCGCCATCGAGAACGGCGCCCGCCTGATCGTCCTGTCGGACCGCCACTCGGACGCCGAGCACGCGCCGATCCCGTCGCTGCTGCTCACCGCGGCCGTCCACCACCACCTCATCCGCACCAAGCAGCGCACCCAGGTGGGCCTGCTGGTCGAGGCCGGTGACGTCCGCGAGGTCCACCACGTCGCCCTGCTCATCGGCTACGGCGCCGCCGCCGTCAACCCCTACCTGGCGATGGAGTCCGTCGAGGACCTGGTCCGCGCCGGCACGTTCCTGCCCGGCATCGAGCCCGAGCAGGCCATCCGCAACCTCATCTACGCCCTCGGCAAGGGCGTGCTGAAGGTCATGTCGAAGATGGGCATCTCGACCGTCGCCTCCTACCGCGGCGCCCAGGTCTTCGAGGCCGTCGGTCTCGACGAGGCCTTCGTCGAGAAGTACTTCAACGGCACGGCCACCAAGATCGGCGGTGTCGGCATCGACGTCGTCGCCAAGGAGGTCGCCGCCCGCCACGCCAAGGCCTACCCGGCCTCCGGCATCGCCCCGGCGCACCGCGCGCTGGACATAGGCGGCGAGTACCAGTGGCGCCGCGAGGGCGAGCCGCACCTGTTCGACCCGGAGACTGTCTTCCGCCTCCAGCACTCCACGCGCTCCGGCCGCTACGACATCTTCAAGAAGTACACCGAGCGCGTGAACGAGCAGTCCGAGCGGCTGATGACGCTCCGCGGGCTCTTCGGCTTCAAGTCGGACCGGCAGCCGATCTCCATCGACGAGGTCGAGCCCGTCTCCGAGATCGTCAAGCGGTTCTCCACGGGCGCCATGTCGTACGGCTCCATCTCCCAGGAGGCGCACGAGACCCTCGCCATCGCCATGAACCAGCTGGGCGGCAAGTCCAACACCGGTGAGGGCGGCGAGGACCCGGAGCGGCTGTACGACCCGGCCCGCCGGTCGTCCATCAAGCAGGTCGCCTCCGGCCGCTTCGGTGTGACCTCCGAGTACCTGGTCAACTCCGACGACATCCAGATCAAGATGGCCCAGGGCGCCAAGCCCGGCGAGGGCGGCCAGCTGCCCGGCCACAAGGTCTACCCGTGGGTCGCCAAGACGCGTCACTCGACGCCGGGCGTCGGCCTCATCTCGCCGCCCCCGCACCACGACATCTACTCCATCGAGGACCTGGCCCAGCTGATCCACGACCTGAAGAACGCGAACCCGCAGGCGCGGATTCACGTGAAGCTGGTCTCCGAGGTCGGCGTCGGCACGGTCGCCGCGGGTGTCTCCAAGGCGCACGCGGACGTCGTGCTCATCTCCGGCCACGACGGCGGTACCGGTGCCTCGCCGCTCACCTCGTTGAAGCACGCCGGCGGTCCCTGGGAGCTCGGCCTCGCCGAGACCCAGCAGACGCTGCTGCTCAACGGCCTGCGCGACCGCATCGTCGTCCAGACCGACGGCCAGCTGAAGACCGGCCGCGACGTCGTCATCGCCGCGCTGCTCGGCGCCGAGGAGTTCGGTTTCGCGACCGCGCCGCTCGTCGTCTCCGGCTGCGTCATGATGCGCGTCTGCCACCTGGACACCTGCCCGGTCGGCATCGCCACGCAGAACCCGGTCCTGCGCGAGCGGTACAACGGCAAGGCCGAGTACGTCGTGAACTTCTTCCAGTACATCGCCGAAGAGGTCCGCGAGATCCTCGCCGAGCTGGGCTTCCGCACCATCGAGGAGGCCGTCGGCCACGCCGAGACGCTGGACGTCACGCGTGCCGTCGACCACTGGAAGGCGCAGGGCCTGGACCTGGAGCCGCTGTTCCACGTGCCCGAGCTGCCCGAGGGCGCGGTGCGCCACCAGCTCATCGCGCAGGAACACGGCCTGGAGAAGGCGCTCGACAACCAGCTGATCAAGCTGGCCTCCGACGCGCTCGCCGCGGCTGGTGCCACCGACGCCCAGCCGGTGCGCGCCCAGGTGCAGATCCGCAACATCAACCGCACGGTCGGCACCATGCTCGGCCACGAGGTGACGAAGAAGTTCGGTGGCGCGGGCCTGCCCGACGACACCGTCGACATCACCTTCACCGGCTCCGCCGGCCAGTCCTTCGGCGCGTTCGTGCCGCGCGGTGTCACGTTGCGCCTGGAGGGCGACGCCAACGACTACGTCGGCAAGGGCCTGTCCGGCGGCCGGATCGTGGTCCGCCCGGACCGCGCGGCCGACCACCTCGCCGAGTACAGCGTCATCGCCGGCAACACCATCGGCTACGGCGCCACCGGCGGCGAGATGTTCCTGCGCGGCAAGGTCGGCGAGCGGTTCTGCGTCCGCAACTCCGGCGCGACGGTCGTCTCCGAAGGCGTGGGCGACCACGGCTGCGAGTACATGACCGGCGGCCACGCGGTGGTGCTCGGCGAGACGGGCCGCAACTTCGCGGCCGGCATGTCCGGCGGTATCGCGTACGTGATCGACCTGGACCCCGACAACGTCAACGTCGGCAACCTGGACGCCGTCGAGGCGCTGGACGACACCGACAAGCAGTGGCTGCACGACGTGGTCCGCCGCCACCAGGAGGAGACGGGCTCCACCGTCGCCGAGAAGCTCCTGGCCGAGTGGGACACCGCAGTCGAGCGCTTCAGCAGGATCATCCCCAGCACGTACAAGGCAGTGCTCGCCGCCAAGGAAGCCGCCGAGCGAGCCGGTCTCTCCGAGACCGAGACCCACGAGAAGATGATGGAGGCGGCGATCAATGGCTGACCCGAAGGGCTTCCTGAACCACGGGCGCGAGCTCGCCAAGTCCCGCCCCGTCGAGGAGCGCGTCAAGGACTGGAACGAGGTCTACGTTCCCGGCTCCCTGCTGCCCATCATCAGCAAGCAGGCCAGCCGCTGCATGGACTGCGGCATCCCGTTCTGCCACAACGGCTGCCCGCTCGGGAACCTGATCCCCGAGTGGAACGACTACGCCTACCGCGAGGACTGGGCGGCCGCGTCGGAGCGCCTGCACGCGACGAACAACTTCCCCGAGTTCACCGGCCGCCTGTGCCCCGCTCCGTGTGAGTCGGCGTGTGTGCTCGGCATCAACCAGCCGCCGGTCACCATCAAGAACGTCGAGGTCTCGATCATCGACAAGGCGTGGGAGACCGGGGACGTCGCCCCGCAGATCCCGGAGCGCCTGTCCGGCAAGACCGTCGCCGTCATCGGCTCGGGCCCGGCCGGTCTGGCCGCCGCCCAGCAGCTGACCCGCGCCGGCCACACCGTCGCCGTCTACGAGCGCGCGGACCGCATCGGAGGCCTCCTCCGCTACGGCATCCCCGAGTTCAAGATGGAGAAGCGGCACATCAACCGCCGCATCGAGCAGATGCGCGCGGAGGGCACCCGCTTCCGCACGGGCATCGAGATCGGCCGCGACCTGAAGGCCACGGACCTGAAGAAGCGCTACGACGCGGTCGTCCTGGCCGTCGGCGCCACCATGGCCCGCGACCTGCCGGTGCCGGGCCGTGAGCTCAAGGGCATCTACCAGGCCATGGAGTACCTGCCGCTGGCCAACAAGGTGCAGGAGGGTGACTTCGTGGCGCCCCCGATCTCGGCCGAGGGCAAGCACGTCGTGGTCATCGGCGGCGGCGACACCGGCGCGGACTGCGTGGGCACCGCCCACCGCCAGGGCGCGGCCTCCGTCACGCAGCTGGAGATCATGCCCCGCCCGAGCGACGAGCGGCACCCGGTCAACCAGCCCTGGCCGACCTTCCCCATGCTGTACAAGGTCACCTCGGCCCACGAGGAGGGCGGCGAGCGCGTCTACGCGGTCTCGACGACCCACTTCGAGGGCGACGAGGACGGCAACGTCCAGTGGCTGCACCTCACCGAGGTGGAGTTCATCGACGGCAAGCTGACCCCGAAGCCGGGCTCCGAGCGCAAGATCCCCGCGCAGCTGGTCACCCTCGCCATGGGCTTCACCGGCACCGACCGGGAGAACGGCCTGGTCGAACAGTTCGGCCTGGAGCTCGACGAGCGCGGCAACATCGCCCGTGACGACAGCTACCAGACCAACGTGCCGGGCGTGTTCGTCGCCGGTGACGCCGGCCGCGGCCAGTCGCTCATCGTCTGGGCGATCGCGGAGGGCCGCTCGGCGGCGCGCGGGGTGGACCGTGCCCTCACGGGTGCGAGCGAGCTGCCGGCGCCGATCCGCCCGACGGACCGTGCGCTGATGGTCTGACCGCACCTCACAAGACGTCCCGCACAAAGGCGTGCGGAACACTGACGGCGCCTGCCCAACAGTCCCCGACCGGACGAACGGGCAGGCGCCGTCGCTTTCCCCCGCCGGGCGCGACGCCCCGTACGGGCCCTGGTCACGGCACCTTGTACGTGTCCCCGTAGACGGCCCACTCCAGCGGCGTCTCCAGACGCAGGTTGCCCTCGTCCAGGAAACGGCGCTGGGCGGTGTCGACGCGGCTCGTGTCCATGCGCTCGGTGGCCATGGCGGTGCGGCGGATGTCGAGGAAGGCGTCCAGGTACGCCTTCTCACCGCCGCCCTCGGCCGGCGTGTCCGCCACGCGCAGCGCGCGTTCGCGCAGGCCGTAGAAGCCCTCGGGGCCGGCGTCGGGGCCGTGGAAGACCAGAGCGTCGTAGTAGACGAACTGGCCGAGCGTGCCCAGGCCGTCCAGCTTGGCGAGGCGGACCGCCGGGTCGAAGGAGACACGGTCACGATGCTCGTCCTGGGCCCTGCGGAAGGCCGGGAGCTTCGCCTCCGCCTTCCAGGCCGCGGTGAAGCCGGGGTCCAGGCCCTCGTGGGAGTCCGTGCCGTCGACCTCGCGCAGGGCCGGCAGGTAGCGGGCCAGGCCGTTGTCCGGGTGGGTTTCGGTGTAGCGCTCGACCAGGGCGAGCAGGTCGTGGGTGCCGGTGCAGAAGCCGACGATCCCGGCGGTGTAGCCCCGCCCGTCCCCCAGGTCCTCGATGGAGCCGTAGAGAGCGCGCCAGTTCAGCGTCGACTGGTGGGCGCTCGCCACGATCCGCTGCGCCAGTTCCTTCTTCTCCGGGGCGGCCAGCCCCGCGGGCAGCCCGGCGATCACCCTGTCGTCCTCCGCCCGCTCCTCCTCCGCCCGGTCCTTGGCCTCCTCCCGGGCCGCCTGGGCGGCGGACACGGAGGGCTTCGCCAGGGGCTCGGCGGAGTCCGTGGGTGCGAGGAAGTAGGCCGCCGCGGCGGCCATGGGAACAGCGACGAAGAACGCCGCACCGGCACGCTTCACTGGGATCACCCTGCCTGTCAGCTCCGTCACCTGCCCCGCCGTCCCGGCCGCCTGGAGCACCAGCGGCCCGGCGCACGCCCCCGCCCGCACCGGCGCGCGGCGCCGGTCCAGGGGCGCGTAAGCGTACGCCAGCGTCCGCGTGAGTCCACCGGCAGGTCGCCGAGGCATACTTTCGGTATCCACATCCGGTGATCCAGGGGGACACGTATGGCCGCGATCAGTCTGAGCAAGGTCCAGGAGGCCGCTCCCGCGCTGGTGAACCTCTACAAGAGCGCCGGGGTGTCCCTCGCGAAGCACGGCCTGGACGGCCTGCGGGCCGCGGTCTACCTCGTGGTCGACTACTCCGGCTCGATGCGGCCGTACTACAAGGACGGCAGTGTGCAGGCGCTGGCCGACCGGGTGCTCGGGCTGTCGGCGCATCTCGACGACGACGGGACCGTGCCGGTCGTGTTCTTCTCCACGGATGTCGACGCCGAGACCGAGATCGCCCTGGCCGACCATCAGGGGCGGATCGACCGGATCGTGGCGGGGCTCGGGCACATGGGGAAGACCGGCTATCACCTGGCGATGGACGCCGTCATCGATCACTACCTCGACAGCGGGGCGGCCGAGCCCGCCCTGGTCGTGTTCCAGACCGACGGCGGGCCCGTCAGCAAGCTCGCCGCGGAGCGGTACCTGTGCAAGGCGGCGAAGCTGCCGCTGTTCTGGCAGTTCATCGGCTTCGGCGACCCGGGCAGCAAGCAGTTCGACTTCCTGCGCAAGCTGGACGAGCTGGCGGTGCCGGGCAGGCGGGTCGTCGACAACGCCGGGTTCTTCCACGCGGGGGCGGATCCGCAGAAGGTCCCGGACGCCGAGTTGTACGACCGGCTGGTGGGCGAGTTCCCGAAGTGGCTCGTGTCCGCACGGGCGCAGGGGATC
The DNA here is from genome assembly GCF_042803315.1 of Streptomyces sp. NPDC057424. Classification (NCBI taxonomy): domain Bacteria; kingdom Bacillati; phylum Actinomycetota; class Actinomycetes; order Kitasatosporales; family Streptomycetaceae; genus Streptomyces; species Streptomyces sp. NPDC057424. The sequence continues at coordinate 26,598 of NZ_JBHVCP010000053.1, read as the reverse complement.
GTGAGGGGCCACGGCAGCCGCTGAGCCGGCCGCTCGCTCCCCTGGCCCAACCGCCCCCTCCCTTGGCCCACGCCCCGGTTGCACGGCCGTGGCGCCGTGCCACCCTGGGAAGGATCCGACGGGGAGGCGACGACGTATGGGCGACGACGGCGCACGACGGGTGTACGGGACGGACTCCGCTCACCGGAGCCCTCCCGCCGGAAAGGGCGAGCAGTTCGCCGACTGGGCGGACGGGCGGCTCGGACTCTATGCCCTGGCCAAGGCCAACATGCGCAAGGTCTTCCCGGACCACTGGTCCTTCATGCTGGGCGAGGTCACCCTCTACAGCTTCGTCGTGCTGATCCTCACCGGCGTCTTCCTCACCCTGTTCTTCGAGCCGAGCATGCAGGAGGTCGTCTACGACGGCTCCTACACGGAGCTCAACGGCGTCCTGATGAGCAGGGCGTTCGAGTCCACGCTGGACATCAGCTTCGATGTGCGGGGCGGGCTGCTGATCCGGCAGATCCACCACTGGGCGGCGCTGGTCTTCGTCGCCGGCATGCTGGTGCACATGATGCGGGTGTTCTTCACGGGCGCCTTCCGCAAGCCGCGCGAGCTGAACTGGGTCTTCGGCTGGACCCTGCTGATGCTCGGCATCATCACCGGCCTGACCGGCTACTCGCTCCCCGACGACCTGCTGTCCGGCACCGGAGTCCGCTTCGCGCAGGGCGCGATCCTGTCGATCCCGATCGTCGGCACGTACCTGTCGTTCTTCCTGTTCGGCGGGGAGTTCCCGGGCGAGGACATCATCTCGCGGCTGTACCCCGTCCACATCCTGCTGCTGCCCGGGATCATGCTGGGCCTGGTGGCCGCGCATCTGATCCTGGTCTTCTACCACAAGCACACCCAGTTCCCGGGCCCCGGCCGCCGGGAACGGTCGGTCGTCGGGATGCCCTTCCTGCCGGTCTACATGGCCAAGGCCGGGGGTTTCTTCTTCCTCGTCTTCGGCGTCCTGACGGTGATGGGCGCGATCGCCCAGATCAACCCCGTGTGGGCCTTCGGCCCCTACCGCCCCGACCTGGTCACCACCGGCGCCCAGCCCGACTGGTACCTCGGCTTCTCCGAGGGCCTGATCCGGGTGATGCCGGGATGGGAGATCAACCTCTGGGGGCACACGCTCGCCCTCGGCGTGTTCATCCCCTTCTCGCTCTTCCCGCTGATCCTGCTCGCCCTCGGCGTCTACCCCTTCATCGAGGCGTGGATCACCGGCGACAAGCGCGAGCACCACATCCTGGACCGGCCGCGCAACGCGCCCGTCCGTACCGGCCTGGGCGTGGCCTGGCTGACCCTGTACGCGGTGCTGCTGATCGGCGGCGGCAACGACATCGTCGCCATCCAACTGCATCTGTCCATCAACGTGATCACCTGGTTCGTGCGGATCGGCGTCTTCGTGCTGCCGGTCGCCGCTTTCATCGTCACGAAGAAGATCTGCATGGGCCTGCAGCGCCGCGACCGCGCCAAGGTGCTGCACGGCATGGAGACGGGCACGATCAAGCGGCTGCCGAACGGCGAGTACATCGAGGTGCACGAGCCCCTCTCCCAGGCCCAGCTGTTCACCCTCACGCAGCACGAACAGAACCCGCCGCACACGATCGGGCCGGAGGTCGACGCCGATGGTGTCCGCCGCAGGGTCAAGCGGTCCGAGCGGCTGCGTGCCCGGCTCGCGAAGGCCATGTTCGGGCCGGACGCGCGGATCGAGAAGCCGACGGTGGAGGAGTACCGGGAGATCACCAGCGGCGACCACCAGCCGCACTGACGACCAGGGCCCGGCACTCCTCGGGGCCGCCCCAGGCCGTGCGCAGGGCCCGGGCCTTGGTCAGCCACAGCGACAGGCCGTACTCCGCGGTGTAGCCGATCGCCCCGTGCAGTTGCAGCGCGGTACGGGCGGTGGTGTACGCCGCCTCGCACGCGGCGGCCTTGGCGGCGGCGACGTCGGCCGGACGCAGGGTGAGCGCAGCACCGAAGAGCAGCGGCCGCGCGAACTCCAGGGCCGTCTTCGCGTCGGCCAGCCGGTGCTTGACCGCCTGGAACGACCCGACGGGCACACCGAACTGGATGCGCTGCTTGACGTATCCGGTGGTTCTGCCGAGGAGTGCGAGGCCCACGCCGAGGGCCTGGGCGGCGGTGGCGAGGCGGGCCCAGGTGAGGGCCTCTTCCCGGGGGAGGCCGAGGAGTTCGCCGCCGGGGTCGAGGGGGGTCAGGCGGCGGGCCGGGTCCAGGGAGGGGCGGACGGGGCCGTGACCGCCGGAGAGGCGGATGCCGTCGGGGGCGAAGGCGAGCCGGAGGGGGGCGGCGTCGCCGTCCAGGGCGTAGGGGCCTTGCGGGGGCGGTGGCGTGCCGGGTCCACCGGTCTCGTCCGGCGGTTGCTTCCGTGGGGGACCGTCCGGCCCCGGCGGGGCCACCGTCGCCATCGTCTCCCCGGACGCGAGCGCCGGGAGCAGCCGCTTGGCGGTCTCCGGGTCCGCCCCCTTGAGGAGCACCGCTGCGGTGACCGTCTCGACCAGCGGTCCCGGCATCGCATGGCGGCCCAGCTCCACGAAGGCCACGGCCAGTTCGACAGGCCGCGGGCCCAGCCCCTCGTACGCCTCCGGCACCGCCAGCGCGAACACGCCCGCCTCCGCGATACGGGACCACAGCGCCCGCCCGCTCGCATGATCGCCCCGGCTCCAGTCCCTGATCACCGCCGGTGTGTCCGCCGCCGTCAGCAGCGCGTCCAGCGACGCGGCGAAGGCGCGCTGCTCGGCGTCCAGGAGGAAACGCATCAGCGGCGTCCCTTCGGCAGGCCGAGCAGGCGCTCGGCGATGATGTCGCGCTGGATCTCGTTCGTGCCCGCGTAGAGGGGACCGGCGAGGGCGAAGACGTACCGCTCCGCCCAGTCGGTGTCCGCCCGCTCGCCCTCGGGGCCGAGCAGGTCGAGGGCCGTCTCGTGCAGCGCGAGGTCCAGTTCCGACCAGAAGACCTTGTTGAGGCTCGACTCGGGGCCGACGGCCTCGCCGTCCAGGAAACGGGAGGCGGCCGCGTACGTGAAGAGCTCGTAGGCGCGGGCGCCGATCAGGGCGTCGGCCACCCGGCCCCGCAGGGACACCGGGCTGCCCCGCTCCCGCCACAGCTCCTCCAGCCGGCGCGCGGCGGCGAGGAAACGGCCGGGGGAGCGGAGCATCAGGCCGCGTTCGTTGCCCGCCGTCGACATCGCGATGCGCCACCCCTGGCCCGGTTCGCCGATCACGTCCTCGTCGGGCACGAAGACCTCGTCCAGGAACAGCTCGGCGAAGGCGGGCTTGCCGTCGAGGCGGGCGATCGGGCGGACCGTGACACCGGGGGCGCACAGACCGAACATGAGGTACGTCAGGCCCTGGTGGGGTCTCGCCGCGTCCGGGTCGCTGCGGAACAGACCGAAGGCGCGGTCGGCGAACGCGGCCCGGGAGGACCAGGTCTTCTGGCCGCTCAGCAGCCAGCCGCCGTCCGTGCGTACGGCCTTCGCCCGCAGGGACGCCAGGTCCGAACCGGCCTCGGGCTCCGACCAGGCCTGCGCCCAGATCACCTCGCCGGAGGCCATCGGGGGCAGGACCCGGGACCGCTGCTCCTCGGTCCCGTGGTCGAGGAGGGTCGGGGCGAGCAGCTGGATGCCGTTCTGGCTGACGCGCCCCGGTGCGCCCGCCGCCCAGTACTCCTCTTCGAAGAGCAGCCACCGCAGGAGCCCGGAGTCCCTCCCGCCGTACCGCGACGGCCAGGTGACGACCGACCAGCGGTCCGCGGCGAGCTCCGCCTCCCAGGAGCGGTGCGCGGCGAAGCCCTCCTCGGTCTCCAGGGAGGGCAGGGGCGCGCGCGGCACGTGGGTGTGCAGCCACGCCCGCACCTCCGTGCGGAACTCCTCGTCCGCCGGGGAGAACGCCAGGTCCACAACCGCTCCCTTCTTCCCTAACAAGTGTTTGGTAGGTTAGCGTGAGCCCATGACAGGCGTCGAGAGTCCGTCGTACGTGCCCGGCCACGGCCTGCTGAAGGGGCGGACCGCCGTCGTCACCGCGGCGGCCGGCGCGGGGATCGGCGGGGCCACGGCGCGGCGCCTCCTGGAGGAGGGTGCGCGCGTGCTGATCAGCGACGCGCACGCGCGACGGCTCAAGGAGTACGAGGCGCGGCTGGCCGGAGAGTTCGGCGGGACGTCGGTCGCCGCGCTGCCCTGCGACGTCACCGACGAGACGCAGGTCCGCGCCCTCTTCGAGACGGCCGTGAAGGAACACGGGCGCCTCGACGTCGTGGTCAACAACGCCGGGCTCGGTGGCACCGCTGACCTCGTCGACATGACGGACGACCAGTGGTCCCGCGTTCTGGACGTCACGCTGAACGGCACCTTCCGGTGCGTGCGGGCGGCCCTGCGCCACATGAAGGGCACCGGCGGCGGGGTGATCGTCAACAACGCCTCCGTCGTCGGCTGGCGCGCCCAGGCCGGGCAGGCCCACTACGCCGCCGCCAAAGCCGGCGTGATGGCACTGACCCGGTGCGCGGCGGTCGAGGCGGCCGGATACGGGGTGCGGATCAACGCCGTGGCCCCGAGCCTCGCCCTGCACCCCCACCTGGTGAAGGTGACCACGCCCGAACTGCTCGCCGAGCTGACCGCACGCGAGGCCTACGGGCGGTACGCCGAACCCTGGGAGGTGGCCAACGTGATCGTGTTCCTGGCGTCCGGCTACTCCTCCTACATGACCGGAGAAGTGGTGTCCGTCAGCAGCCGGCACCCCTAGGACAATGGACCTGTGCCTCCCACGAAGAAGAAGCCCCAGGTGAACGCCACAGAGCCCGCCACCGATCCCGCCGCGGCCGTCGCCGCCCGCGACCGCCGCGGTGAACTCCTCGGCACCGCCGCCGAGGTCTTCGCCGAGCAGGGCTACAACGCCACCACCGTCCGCAAGATCGCGGACCACGCGGGGATGCTCGCCGGCAGCCTCTACTACCACTTCGACTCCAAGGAGTCGATGCTGGAGGAGATCCTGCGCACGTTCCTCGACGAGCTCTGGGACGGCTATGACACCGTCCTGGGCGCCGGTCTCGGGCCGCGCGAGACGCTTCAGGCCCTGGTCACCGAGTCGTTCCGGGAGATCGACCGGCATCGCGCGGCCGTCGCGATCTACCAGAAGGAGAGCAGACAGCTCGTGGCGCAGGAGCGGTTCGCGTTCCTCGCCGAGTCGCAGCGCAGGTTCGAGAAGGCCTGGCTGTCCACGCTGGAGCGGGGCGTCGCCGAGCGGGCCTTCCGCGCCGACCTCGACGTCCGGCTCACCTACCGGTTCGTGCGCGACACGGTGTGGGTCGCCGCGTCCTGGTACCGGCCGGGCGGGCAGCACAGCCCGGAGGAGATCGCCCGGCAGTACCTGTCGATGGTGCTGGACGGGATCGCCGTACGCGAATAGCCCCTACTCGTGAGGGAGTTGTCATGGCCGAGGCCTACATCGTCGAAGCGGTCCGCGCGCCCGTCGGGCGGCGCGGGGGAGGACTGGGCGCGGTCCATCCCGCCGACCTCGGCGCGCACGTCCTGAAAGAGCTGATGACCCGCTCGGGCGCCGACCCGGCCGCCGTGGAGGACGTCGTCCTCGGCTGTCTGGACGCGGTCGGGCCGCAGGCCGGGGACATCGCGCGGACCTGCTGGCTGGCGGCCGGGCTGCCCGAGGAGGTGCCGGGCGTGACCGTCGACCGGCAGTGCGGCTCCTCGCAGCAGGCCGTGCACTTCGCGGCCCAGGCCGTACTGTCCGGCACCCAGGACCTGGTGGTCGCCGGCGGGGTGCAGAACATGTCGATGATCCCCATCGCCTTCGCCACCCGGCAGGCCGCCGAACCGCTCGGGCTGACGCGGGGCCCGTTCGCGGGCAGCGCCGGCTGGCGGGCGCGGTACGGGGACCAGCCCGTCAACCAGTTCGTCGGCGCCGAGATGATCGCCGCGAGGTGGGGGATCAGCCGGCGGGACCAGGAGGAGTTCGCCCTGCGCTCCCACCAGCGGGCGGTGCGGGCGATCGACGAGGGGCGCTTCGGCCGCGAGACCGTGGCGTACGGGCAGGTCACCGCCGACGAGGGCCCGCGCCGGGACACCTCCCTGGAGAAGATGGCCGGGCTCAAGCCGGTCCTCGACGGCGGCACCGTCACCGCCGCCTGTTCCTCGCAGGTCTCCGACGGAGCGGCGGCGATGCTGCTGGCCTCCGAGCGGGCCGTCCGCGACCACGGGCTCACCCCCCGCGCACGCGTGCACCATCTCTCGGTGCGCGGCGAGGACCCGATCCGCATGCTCACGGCCCCGATCCCGGCCACCGCCCACGCTCTGAAGAAGACCGGCCTGACCATGGACGACATCGACCTCGTCGAGATCAACGAGGCCTTCGCCCCGGTCGTCCTGGCCTGGCTGAAGGAGACCGGCGCCGACCCGGACCGGGTCAACGTCAACGGTGGTGCGATCGCCCTCGGGCACCCCCTCGGCGCGACCGGCGTCAGGCTCATGACGACCCTGCTGCACGAACTGGAGCGCACCGGCGGCCGGTTCGGCCTGCAGACCATGTGCGAGGGCGGCGGCCAGGCCAACGTGACGGTCATCGAACGGCTGTGAGCCGCGCCAGCGTCTCCTCGGCCTCCCCCATGATCCGCTCCACCAGCTCCGCACAGGACGGCAGGTCGTCGATCACCCCGGCGACCTGCCCGGACGCCATCACACCCAGGTCCGTACGGCCGTCCACCATCGCCGACCTCAGCAGCATCGGCGTGTTCGCCGCGAGCAGTACCTGGCTCCACGTCAGGCCCTTGCCGTGCTTGAGGGACAGCCCGTCGCGGACCAGCTGCCGCCAGGTCAGCCCGGACAGCCTGCGGAATCCGGCCGTCGCGCGCACGGCCCGCGCCAGTGCCCCGGCCCGGCCGGCGTCCTCCAGGGCGGCCACCAGTTCCGTCCGCAGCATGCGGTGCGGCAGCCCGTCCACCGCCCTGGTCACCGTCACGTCCCGCACGGTCGCCGCGAGGTACCTCGCCTTCACCGCGTCCGGCACGGTCGAGTCCGACGTCAGCAGGAACCTCGTACCCATCGCCACGCCCGCCGCCCCGTAGGCGAGGGCCGCGGCCAGCCCGCGCCCGTCGAAGAACCCGCCCGCCGCGACGACCGGTATCGGCACCGCGTCCACCACCTGCGGCAGCAGCACGGTCGTGGCCACCTCGCCGGTGTGCCCGCCGCCCTCCGCGCCCTGCACGAGCACCGCGTCCGCGCCCCACGCCGCGACCTTCTCGGCATGCCGCCGCGCCCCCACGGTCGGCATGACCACCACACCGGCCTCCCTGAGCTCGCCGATCAGCTCCCGGGAGGGGGCGAGGGCGAAGGAGGCCACCCGGACGCCCTCCTCGACCAGGATCCGGACGCGGTCGCCCGCGTCGGCGGCGTCGGCGCGCAGGTTCACCCCGAACGGCGCGTCGGTGCGGGACTTCACCTCCCGTACGGCCGCGCGCAGCCGGCCGGGCGTCATCGTGGCGGAGGCGAGGATGCCGAGGGCGCCCGCGTTCGCCGTGGCGGAGACCAGACGGGGGCCCGCCACCCAGCCCATCCCCGTCTGCACGACCGGGTGACGCACGCCGGTCAGCCGGGTGAGCGCCGTCCCCCTCACGGGGCGACCTCCCGGGCCCGGGCCCCGGCAGGGTCGACGACCTCGCGGATCAGCCGGAGCTCCTCACCGGTCGGTTCCCGGGTCGCCGGCACCTCGTCCGGCACGGTCAGCTCGAACCCCGTCGCCTCCCTGACCTGCTCGGCCGTGACTCCCGGGTGCAGCGAGGCCAGTCGCATCGAGTGGTCGGGGGTGGCGAAGTCGAAGACGCCCAGGTCCGAGACGACACGCGGAATGCGGTGGTACCGGGCGCCGGCCGCATGGTCGTAGCCGACCCCGCAGACCATGTCGACCCGCTCGACGAAGACCCGCCGGGAGTGCTTCGGGATCCAGTAACTGGTCGGATTGTTCAAGGTGTTGACCGGTGCGCCACGCACCCCGAGCAGTTGCCGCCTGGGGCGTTCCCAGTCGCCGATGCACGAGATGTTCTGGTTGCCGAACCGGTCGATCTGGCTCGCGCCCATCATCACGTGCCGCCGTCCGCCCGTGACCCAGGCCAGATGCTCGCGGTACGGCAGCCAGCCCTCGGGCGTGCCGTCCGGGCGGACGAGCAGCGCCTCACCGTCGGTCAGCAGCAGGTCGGGCGCGAAGGTGAGCCGGGCCAGCCGGGCGCCGAGCGAGGGAATCAGTCCCATGGGGCTCGCCAGCACCTCGCCGGCGCCCCGCCAGGCCTCGGCGCAGGCGATCACGCAGTACTCGGCACGGGTGGGCCCGGTCATGTCCCCTCCCGCACGGCCGACTGGTACGTCTGCTCGTCCCCGGCGAGGAACCCGGCCTCGAAATCGGGCCAGGGCATGGTCGCGTACCGCTTCTGAAAGGCCTCGTCGCGGCCGTAGTCGGGCGCGCAGGACGTGAAGTGCGCGCCGTTCGGGGCCTCGACGACACCGGTGACCGTGTGCCGCTTGACGAGCAGGGTCTGGGGCGGAGCCTCCTTCGTCAGCTCGGCGGTGTCGACGATCCGTTCGCAGCTCATGTACGCCGTGTCGGCCGCCGCGCAGAACAGGTCGTCGAAGTAAGGGTCCGGGCCCAGGTACTGCCCGTTGCCCGACCGGTCGGCGCGGTTGACGTGCACCAGGGCCGCGTCCAGCCGCAGGGCGGGCACGGCGACGAACGTCTCACCGTCCTCGTACGGCGAAGTGACCGTCCGCAGACCGGGGTTGACCCGCATCACGTCCGAGCCGGGCCCGGCCCGCACCGGCAGGAACGGCAGCCGGTTCGCCGCCGCCCGCAGACCCCACAGGAACATCGCCTCGTCGATCTCGGCCAGTTCGAGGGCTCCCCGCTCGCGGGCCGCCCGGTAGTGCGGCTCCAGGGGGATCGAATCGAGGGTGACGAAGGCCGTGACCAGTTTGCGGATCCGCCCGGCCGCGGCCAGCATGCCCACGTCGGGGCCGCCGCACGAGACGACCGTGAGGTCGGTGATCTCCGACCTGAGCAGTGCTCTCACCAGGGCCATCGGCTTGCGGCGCGAGCCCCAGCCGCCGATGCCGAGCGTCATGCCGCCGGACAGCCTGGACACGGCCTCGTCCGCCGACATCGTCTTGTCCCTCACCGCGAGCCCTCCTGCCCTCCGGTGCCGAAGGTGTCGCGCACCCGCGCGCCCACCCCGCTCAGTCCCGCCTCGAAGGTGAAGCCCTGCTCGAAGCGGTAGCTGCGGCGCACGTCCACGGGGTCGATGCCGTTGAGCGCGGCCTTCGCCAGGCGGAGCAGACGGCCGTCCTTGGCGGCGATCTCCCGGGCCAGCTCCAGGGCGACGGCACGCAGTTCGGGCCGCGGCACCACCCGCCACACCGAGCCGTGCGCGTGCAGATCGGCCGCGCTCGCCGTGCGCGCCGTGTAGTACAGCGCCCGCATCAGGTGCTGGGGGACCAGCCGGGCCAGGTGTGTGGCCGCGCCCAGGGCGCCGCGGTCCAATTCGGGCAGACCGAACACCGCGTCCTCGCTCGCCACGATCGCGTCCGCGTTCCCCACCAGGCCGATGCCGCCGCCCAGGCAGAAGCCCTGCACCGCCGCCACGACCGGCACCTCGCACTCGTAGACCGCAGCGAAGGCCTGCGCGCAGCCGCTGTTCGCGCCGCGCAGCGCGCTGTGCTCCCGGTCGTCCGCCTGCAGCTCCTTGATGTCCACGCCCGCGTTGAAGCCGCGCCCCTCGGCGGCCAGCACCACGCACCGGACCTCGGGGTCGCGTCCGGCCGCGCGCACCGCGTCGGCCAGGGCGAACCAGCCCGCCACCGGCAGGGCGTTCACCGGTGGGAAGTCGACGGTGACGACGGCTACGCCCTTTTCCCCGCACGAGGTGGAGACACCCATGGCCGCATCAGCTACCTTTCCACCAAACGTTTGTTAGGTGGAAAGGTAGCAGCGCATGGAGCTGGACGGGAAGGTCGCCGTCGTCACGGGCGGGACCCGCGGCGTCGGCGCCGGCATCGCGCGTGCCTTCGTGCGGGCGGGCGCCGAGGTCCTGGTCTGCGCCCGGCGGCCACCGCAAGTCCCGCTTCCCGGCACCGAGTTCGTGCCCCTGGACGTCCGGGACGCCGACGCCGTCGGACGTCTGTTCGCCGGTCTGCCCCGGCTGGACGTCCTCGTCAACAACGCGGGCGGCGCGCCCCACCGGCTGCTCACCGAGGCCGGGGCGGACCGGCACGCACGCGTGGTGGAGCTCAACCTGCTCGCGCCGCTGGCCGTGTCCCTCGCCGCCCACGACCTGCTCCGGCGCGCCGGAGGCTCGGTCGTCATGATCGGCAGCGTCAGCGGCGGCCGCCCCTCGCCCGGCACCGCCGCCTACGGCGCCGCCAAGGCGGGCCTGGAGAGCCTCGCCCGCTCGATGGCCGTGGAATGGGCGCCCGGCATCAGGGTCAACACCCTCGTCGTGGGCATGGTCCGCACGGAACTGTCCCACCTCCACTACGGCGACCGGGACGGCATCGCCGCCGTCGCCGGCACGGTCCCGCTGGGGCGTCTCGCCGAGCCGTCCGACGTGGGCTCCGCGGCGGTGTTCCTGGCGTCCGACGCCGCCGCGTACATCAGCGGGGCGAGCCTGCTGGTGCACGGGGGCGGGGAGCGGCCGGCGTTCCTGGACGCCGCCACCGCCGGTCACACGCCTGTCGCGGACGAGGAGAGCTGACATGAACGGAATCTGCGCGGACCGGGTCGTGGCCGTGACGGGCGCGGGGCGCGGGCTCGGCCGGGCCCACGCGCTCGCGTTCGCGGCCGAGGGGGCACGGCTCGTCGTCAACGACCTCGGGGTCGGCCTCGACGGCACGCCCGGCGCACCCGGTCCCGGCAGCCCCGCGGCCCGGGTCGCCCAGGAGATCCGCGCGGCGGGCGGCGAGGCGGTGCCGCACGGCGGTGACATCGCCACGACCGGCGGCGCCGCCTCGCTGGTCCGCACGGCCCTGGAGACGTACGGCCGGCTCGACACCCTCGTCAGCAACGCGGGCTTCCTGCGTGACCGGATGCTGGTCAACCTCGACGAGGACGACTTCGACGCCGTCGTACGCGTCCACCTCAAAGGCCACTTCCTGCCCCTGAAGCACGCGGCCGCGCACTGGCGGTCCGAGGCGAAGGCGGGCCGCCGGCCCGAGGCCCGGATCATCAACACCAGCAGCGGCGCCGGCCTGCTGGGCTCCGTCGGGCAGGGCAACTACAGCGCCGCGAAGGCCGGAATCGTCGCCCTGACCCTGGTTGCGGCGGCCGAACTGCGCCGCTACGGCGTCCAGGTCAACGCGATCGCCCCCGCCGCCCGGACCCGGATGACCGAACGCACCTTCGCCGACACCATGGCACCCCCCGACTCGGGCTTCGACGCCATGGCCCCGGAGAACGTCTCGCCCCTGGTCGTCTGGCTGGGCTCGGCGGCGAGCGCGGGGGTGACGGGCCGGGTCTTCGAGGCGGAGGGCGGCCGGATCACGGTGATGGAGGGGTGGAGGCCGGGCCCGAGCACGGACAAAGGCGGACGGTGGACCCCGGCCGAGGCGGGCGAACAGACCCGGAAGCTCCTGTCGGAGGCGCAGGCACCCGGGGCGGTCTACGGGGCTTAGGGGGCCTTTCACTACGAGCGTCCGATCAGGCCGCGCGACCCGGGCGGGCATAGTGAAAGGACCCCTTGGAGAAGACGAGAGGACCTCGCACAGCGACCGGGCCGGGCCGGGACGCTGGGGCGGGCCCCAGTAGCCCGCTCACGCGCCCTACGTATCGCACTCCAGCACGCTCCGGCACAGCGCACACCGCGCCCGGACCCGTCCCCGCACCGGCACCCTGATCCGCTGGTGGCACGTAGGGCAGGGGAACGACACCCGCAGCCGCCCGCCCCCGTCGGCGGAGAACGCGTACCGCACCCCCGGCTGCGGCGGGCCCGACGGCCCGTGCCGCCGATCCCGGGCGTACCGCCGCCGCCCCGCCCACCCCGCCGCGGTCAGCGGCGGCTGCCGCTCGTCACGGCGGGCCAGCTCCATCCCCTTCCCATACGCCGTGTACGCCTGCGCACTGGTGAACCACACCGACGGGTCCTCCCCGAAGACCAGCGCCCGCTTGGCCAGCACGTACCCGAACTCCTCCGGCGTGAGATACCCCAGCTTCTGCGACGACGCCCCGTCCTCCCGGTAGGCGTCCAGCAGCAGCCACCCCGCACCCAGGTACGTCGTCGCCGTGTCCGTGAGGATCTCGTTGTCCCGGACTCCCGGGAAGGACATGCCGAGGCGATGCAGATACACGTGCATCACCTCGTGCGCGAGCGCCGCACCGATGTCCCGCCGATGCCTGCGGAACCGGTCGTTCAGCTCCACGAAGTACTCCGGCCCGGCCGTGAGCTCCACGTTCGCCGCGTGCCGCATCTCCCGGAAGCCCACGACCAGCCGGGCGTCCGGCAGCCGGTAGTGCCGCACCAGCTCGTGCGCCACCCGCTGCGCCCCCAGATGCAGGTCGTCGGTGTCGCAGAACGCCACGTCGGCCGGGACCACGCTGGTCGCGAACGTCTGGATGGTGTCGTACGACAGACGCCTGTACAGCGCCGTGATGGCGGCCCGCACCGTCTCCAGATGCGGGTAGCCGTGCTCGACAGGCCCGTCGTTCGCCACGCCTCACCCCCAAGACGCCCCTGAACCCGGTTCCACTGTACGAGGACGCGACCCGCCGCGAACCGGCGCCGGCACGGCGAGAACCGGTCGTCGCCGCCCGGCCCCTCCGGCGGAATCCGTGCCGTGACCAGCGAACAGCACAACGTGGCCACCTCGCTCCGGGTGGGCGGCCGGGACGACGACCTCGAAAGCGGCTCGACGAGGAACTGACCGCCTTCAGCACCGCCGCCGCGGGCGGGGCCGTCACCGAGCCCCTCTCCGTCCGCGCCACCGACGGGACCGGCGAACTGGTCGGCGGCCTCACCGCCTGGACCTGGGGCACCCTGTGCTCGGTGGAGACGCTCTGGGTGCGCGAGGACCAGCGGCACTCCGGCTGGGGCAGCGGGCCGATGCGCGCGGCGGAGACCGAGGCCGCCCGGCGCGGCTGCACCGACATGACCGTCTCCCCACACAGCTGCCAGGCACCCGGTTTCCACCCACGGCTCGGCCACCGGGAACGCCGCATCGCGGGCGTCCCCGGCGGTCACGAGGACGTCTGCTTCCACAGGCAACTCCTGCCGCCGAAGGATGAGACGGCAGGCGGCCCTCCGGCGTGATCCCCGTAGGCTGACGCCCCATGACCACCAGCAACACCGGTTCCCGCGACGTCGACCCCGCCGTCCGTGAAGAGCTCACCCGGCTGCGCGACAGCATCGACAACATCGACGCGGCCGTCGTCCACATGCTCGCCGAGCGCTTCAAGTGCACCCAGCAGGTCGGCCACCTCAAGGCCCAGCACCAGCTGCCGCCCGCCGACCCGGCCCGCGAGGCCCGCCAGATCGCCCGGCTGCGCGCGCTCGCCGAGAACGCCAAGCTGGACCCGGCCTTCGCCGAGAAGTTTTTGAACTTCATCGTCGCCGAGGTCATCCGCCACCACGAGCGCATCGCGGACGAGGCGGTCAACGGCTCCGCCACCGGCACCAACTGACCTCGCGCGCGCCCCGGGGGAGTGACACGGCGGCCCGCTCGGGGCATGCTGCGCTGTGCACAGCATGTCAGCTGACGGGCACTGCGCGTCACTGTCCCGGACTTACTCTGGTCCTCCACGAGGGAGGGGCGTCGGGCCATGCCGTCGGATACCAGGATCCTCATCGTCGACGACCACGAGGACACGTTGTACGCGCTGGAGAACGCCCTGGCCCCGCTGGGCTACCTGCTCGCCCGGGCCACCAGCGGCGACGAGGCACTCAAACAGGTGCTCCGCGGCCATGTCGGCCTGCTCCTGCTCGACGTGCGCATGCCCGGCGTCAGCGGGCTGGAGGTCGTGCGCTACATGCGGCGCGTGGAGCAGACCCAGCACATCCCCGTGATCCTGCTCACCGGCTTCGGCGCCGACCACGAACTGACCACCACCGCCTACGCGCTCGGCGTCGCCGACCTCGTCCTGAAGCCCGTCGACCCCTGGGCCCTGCGCACCAAGGTCCGCTACCTCTACGACGCCACCGGCGCCATCTCGCCCTGGAACGGGAGGTGCACCGCCTGCGCGCCCTCCTCGGGGAGCACACCGGGACCGACACGCACCCCCGCCCCGGCCTGCCGCACCCCGAGGCGCGCGTGCCGACACAACGACCCATGGGGGCGCGCGCCGGGGAGCTCGAAAAGGACCGCACCTAGACCGGACATTGGGCACGTACCGATCCGCCTCTGTGCCTTGCCGACGCCATCAGGCAGCATGTCACGCATGTCCGTACTGACGCGCGACGAAGCGCAGACCCGAGCAGGGCTCCTCGACGTCCACCACTACACGATCGACCTCGACCTGACCGGCGGAGACGAGACCTTCGACTCCCGCACCCAGATCAGGTTCGCTGCCCGCGTGGACGGGGACACCTTCGTCGAGCTCAAGCCCGCCGAGCTGCGCTCCGTCACCCTCGACGGACACCCCCTGGACCCGGAAGCCCTCGACGGCAACCGGCTCGCCCTGCCCAACCTCACCGCCGGCGAGCACGAACTGCGCGTCGACGCGCGGATGCGCTACTCCCGCACCGGTGAGGGCATGCACCGCTTCACCGACCCCACCGACGGCGAGACCTACGTCTACACCCAGCTGTTCCTGGACGACGTCCAGCGCGTCTTCGCCGCCTTCGACCAGCCCGACCTGAAGGCCGTCTTCGAGCTGTCGGTGAAGGCCCCGCAGGACTGGACCGTCCTCGCCAACGGCATCACCGAACAGGCCGACGGCGTATGGAAGACAGCCCCCACCCCGCTGATCTCCACCTACCTCGTCGCCGTCGCCGCCGGCCCCTGGCACTCCGTGCGCACCGAGCACCGCGGCCTGCCCTTCGGCCTGCACTGCCGCCGCTCCCTCGCCCCCTACCTGGACGCCGACGCCGACGAGCTCCTCGACGTCACCCGCGCGTGCTTCGACCGCTACCACGAGAAGTTCGACGCGCCCTACCCCTTCGACTCCTACGACCAGGCATTCGTCCCCGAGTTCAACGCCGGCGCCATGGAGAACCCCGGCCTCGTCACCTTCCGCGACGAGTTCGTCTACCGCTCCGCCGTCACCGACACCGAACGCCAGACCCGCGCCATGGTCATCGCCCACGAAATGGCCCACATGTGGTTCGGCGACCTCGTCACCCTCAAGTGGTGGGACGACATCTGGCTGAACGAGTCCTTCGCCGAGTACATGGGCTACCAGACCCTCACCGAGGCGACCCTCGGGGGATCCGTGGGGACTCCCCCCAGGACGTGGGGCACCGACACCTGGACCGACTTCGGCGTCACCCGCAAGTCCTGGGGCTACGACGCCGACCAGCGCCCCTCCACCCACCCCGTCGCCCCCGAGGCCGTCGACGACACCGCCTCCGCGCTGCTCAACTTCGACGGCATCTCCTACGCCAAGGGCGCCAGCGCGCTGCGGCAACTGGTCGCCTGGCTCGGCGAGAAGGACTTCCTCGCCGGCATCAACGCCCACTTCGCCCGGCACCAGTTCGCGAACGCCACCCTCGCCGACTTCATCGACAACCTCGCCGGCGCCACCGACCGCGACGTCCACGCCTGGGCCGACGCCTGGCTGCGCACCACCGGCGTCGACACCCTCACTCCGCACATCGCCCCCGGCGAGCACGGCACCTGCGCCCTCACCGTCGACCGCGCCGGCAGCCGCCCGCACCGCATCGCCGCCGGCCTCTACGACCGGGACCTCGGCGACGACGGCGGGCGGCTCGTCCTGCGCGAACGCCTCCACCTGGACCTCCCGCAGACCGACGCGCACCCCATCGGCAAGCGGCCGGCCCTGCTCCTCCTCAACGACGGCGACCTCACCTACGCCAAGGTCCGCTTCGACCCCGAGTCCTTCGAGACCGTCCGCAAGGACCTGTCCGGCCTGCCCGAACCGCTGACCCGCGCCGTCGTCTGGAACGCCCTCAGGGACGCCGTCCGCGACGGCGAACTCGCCCCCGCCGCCTATCTGGAGACCGCCAGGACCCATCTCCCGCTGGAGAGGGACCTCGCCATCGTCCAGGGCGTACTCGCCTTCGCCTCCACGTACGTCGCCGACCGCTACCTCACCCCCGAGGAGCGGCCCGCCGCGCTCGCCACCCTGTCCGAACTGTGCCGCGACCTCATCCGCCGCACCGAGGACGGCGACCACCCAGGCCTGCGCCTGATCGCCGTACGCCACCGCATCGACGTGGCCGCCCACCCCGACACCATCGCCGCCTGGCTCGCCGAAGGCACCGTCCCAGGCGGCCCGGAGCTCGACCCCGAGCTGCGCTGGCGCGTCCTCGCCCGCCTCGCCGTCCTCGGCGCGACCGACGAGACCGCCATCGCCGCCGAACTGGAACGCGACCCGAGCGCCACCGGACAGGAGGGCGCCGCCCGCTGCCGCGCCGCCCTGCCCGACCCGCAGGCCAAGGCCCGCGCCTGGGAGGCCATGTTCGGCTCCGACGACCTGTCCAACTACCTCTTCACCGCCACCGCCCGGGGCTTCTGGCAGCCCGAACAGGCCGACCTGGTGCGCGAGTACGTCGGGCGCTACTACGCCGACGCGGTCGCCGTCGCCGACCGCCGCGGACCCGCCATCGCCGAGGCCGCGGGCCGCTGGGCCTTCCCCGCGCACGCCGTCGACGCGGACACCCTCCGCCTCGGCGAGGCATGCCTGCGCGACGCCGACCCCATCCCCGCGCTGCGCCGCAAGCTCGTCGACCAACTGGACGACCTGGAGCGGGCATTGCGAGTCCAGAGGACCGGCGAGAACTAGTACCGCGGCAGGCAACGTTTGCCCGTCGAGGAGCGGCGTCCGGTGCGGCGAGAGTGCGTGCCGGGCGTCGCGACGGGGTGAACGTTGCCTGCCGCGGCACTAGCACCGGCTGCGCGGGAACCCTGCGGGGGCGGCTGGTCCCCTTCGCCGATACGGCGGGCCGGCCGCCCTCCCCGGCCTCGGTTCAGGAAAGACGACCACAGCCGAGGATCCCCTCGTGATCGCCGAGACCGGCCCCACCGGCAACGCCGGCCGAGCCCCGGCCGAACGCCTCGCCGCCGCGGCGGAGGCCGCTCGCGGGCCCCGGCCCGCGCCCCGGAGCGGGCCCGCCTGCCCGCCGGCGCCGAGACCGTACGACTGCGCCACGACGACCCGGCCCACCTGTTCCAGGGCGGCCACGGCCGCGAGGACGCCGCCCACCGCCGCACCGGGCCCGAGGCCATCACCAGCGCCGGGTCGCCGCGACCGGCCACGCCCTCGGCCGCGACCTGTGCTCCACCGCGCTCCCGCGCGAGACCGGCACACCGTTCCCGCACCTCCCGCCCGGCATGCTCAAAGCCCCGCCGGAGTCCTTCGCCGCCACGACCGGCATCACCCCGGAGATCACCGGCACGGCCCGGGAGCCCACCGGCAGCCCGGCCCGCCCGCCTCCGCGGCCCGAGCCGAGGACCCACACCGCCGGCGTCAAGAGCCGAGACCGACTGCCGCACGGCTCCGACCGGTTTCCCCTGCGGAGGTACCTCCACCCGGGTTGGATCGTTGAGTTCTCCGGGGCGCGCCGCCCCGCGCCCCGGAGGTCAGCCCCATGAGCACGCCGCCCCTCGCCTCAGGCCCCGAAGGCCCCCATGCCCTGCGGCCGTTGCTCGACACCGTCCTCGACGCGCTGCACACGGGTGCCCGGGCCCGGGGCGGGCCACTGCCGGCGGGCGGCCCGGCGGCGGTCGCGGCCCGCACACGGGACGCGGTCGGAGACGTCCTCCCCGACCGGGGCGACCCGCACGCCCTGCACACCCTGGTCCACGCCTTCGCCGAAACCGCCGCCGACCCGGCCCACCCCCTGTGCGCCGCCCACCTCCACTGCCCCCCGCTCGCCGTCGCCGCGGCAGCCGACCTCGCCGCCTCCGCACTCAACCCGTCCCTGGACTCCTGGGACCAGGCGCCGGGCGCATCGGAACTGGAGAGGATGGTCGCGGAAGCACTGGCCCGGGAGATCCACGGGACCGGCGGGCCCGCACACCCCGACTCCCTCATCACCACCGGCGGCACCGAGTCCAACCAACTCGCCCTGCTCCTCGCCCGCGAGGCCCACGGCGGATCCCTCCGGCTCGTGTGCGGGACCAACGCCCACCACTCACTGCTCCGCGCCGCCTGGCTCCTCGGACTGCCCGAACCCGTCGTCGTAGCCGCCCCGGGCGGAACACTCGACCCCGGCGCCCTCGACGAGGCCCTCACCGGCCTGACCGGCCCGCTGCTCGTCGCCGCCACCGCCGGCACCACCGACGCCGGACTCATCGACCCGCTGCCCGAGATCGCCGCCCGCTGTGCCGCCCACGGCGCCCGCCTGCATGTCGACGCCGCCTACGGCGGCGGCCTCCTCTTCAGCGACCGGCACCGCACCCGGCTCACCGGGCTCGACACCGCCGACACCGTCACCCTGGACCTGCACAAACTCGGCTGGCAGCCGGTCGCCACCGGCCTCCTCGCCGTCCGGGACACCCGCGATCTCGCCGCACTGCGGCAACGCGCCGACTACCTCAACGCCGACGACGACACCGACGCCGGACTGCCCGACCTGCTCGGCCGGTCCCTGCGGACCACCCGCCGCCCCGACGTCCTCAAACTCGCCGCCACCCTCAAGACCCTCGGACGCAGCGGCCTCGGCGCACTCGTCGACCAGGTCTGCGCCCACGCCCGGCAGTTCGCCGACCTCATCGACCGGCACCCCGGCTTCGAACTGCGCGCCCCGCCCGTCATCAGCACCGTGCTGTTCCGGCCCACGGACGCCACCGACACCACCGTGGCCGCCGTACGCCGCGCCCTGCTCACCGACGGCTCCGCCGTCCTCGGCCGGGCCCGCCTCGACGGCCGGCTCTGGCTCAAGGCCACCCTCCTCAACCCCGCCACCGGGCCCGACGACCTGGCCGCCCTGCTCCACCTCGCGGCAGCGAGCCGAGCCACACTCGTGGAAGGACACACCCCCCGATGAACCCCGCACAGACCCCCGGCCCCGACGCCCCCCGCGACCTCGTCGGCATCGGCACCGGCCCCGCCAACCTCTCCCTCGCCGCGCTCGCCCACCCGCTCGACGGCCTCGACACCGTCTTCTACGAGCAGCGCCCCACCTTCGGCTGGCACTCCGGCCTGCTCATCGAAGGCGCCACCATCCAGGTCCCGTTCCTCGCCGACCTGGTGTCCCTCGCCGACCCCACCAGCCCCTGGACCTTCCTCAACTACCTCAGGTCCCGCGAGCGGCTGTTCCCCTTCTACTTCGCCGAACGCTTCCACATCCAGCGCGCCGAATACGACGCCTACTGCCGCTGGGTCTGCGAAAACCTCCCCGGCCTGCACTTCGGCCACCAGGTCGACGCCGTCCGCTGGAACCCCGAACGCGACGTCTTCGAAGTCGACTTCACCCAACTCGACACCGACGGAGAAGCCGAAGCCCTCGGCCGGACCTACACGCGCAACGTCGTCCTCGGCATCGGCACCGAGCCCTACGTCCCCGACCCTCTCAAACCCCTCGTCCAAGCCCCCGGCGTTCCCGTCCTGCACGCCGCCGACTACCTCGACCACCGCGCCGACCTCCTCGCCGCCGAACACGTCACGGTCGTCGGCATCGGACAGTCCGGCGCCGAGATCTTCCTCGACCTGCTCCGCAACCGACCGGCCGGACACGAAAAACTGCACTGGCTGGGCCGCACGGAGGCCTTCGCACCCATGGAGTACTCCAAGCTCGGCCTGGAGCACTTCACCCCCGACCACACCCGCTACTTCCACGCCCTGCCCGAGTCCACCCGCGACCGGCTCGTCGACAGCCAGTGGCAACTGCACAAGGGCATCGACGCCGCCACCATCGCCGCCATCCACGACGAGCTCTACCGCCGCACCCTGCACGGCGGCTGGCCCGACGCCGTCCTCACCCCCGGCGTCCGCGTCCGCACCGCCGGCCGCGTCGCCACGACCAAGGTGGAACTGCACCTGGAACACAGCCGGCAGGACAGCCGCTCCCGCCTCACCACCGACGCCGTCGTCCTGGCCACCGGCCACCGCGAGCGCCCCCTGGACCGGATCCTCGCCGGCCTCGACCCCTACATGCGCCGCGACCACCGGGAACGGCCCCGCATCGACGAGGACTACCGGCTCGTCCTCGACCCGTCCGTCACCGGCACGGTGTACGTCCAGAACGCCGAGACCCACACCCACGGCGTCGGCGCCCCCGACCTCGGCCTCGCCGCCTGGCGCAGCGCCATCATCCTCAACTCCCTGACCGGCAGGGAGGCCTACCAACTCCCGCGCCGCACCGCCTTCACCACCTTCGGCCTCACCCAGCGCCGGCACGTCCCGCCGCCCCGCGAGGCACCGGCACTGACCCCGCTGGTCGACGACCGAAGGTGACGAAGGGCGCGGCTCAGAAGACGGGCGTGCCGTTGCGCGTGAGCTTCCAGTCCACCGCCGCGAACCCGGCCGGGTCGATCGACCCCTTCGCCTTCACCCAGGCGATCATGGTGTTGCGGATCTCGTCCGAGTTCGACCACAGCAGCTGGGCCGCGGCGACATGCGGGAAGTTCCCGCCGCCGTTGGCCCGGTAGTTGTTCACCGCGAACACGAACGTCGCGTCGTCCGCGAGCGGCTGCCCCTCGAACCGCACGTCCGTCACCCGCGACCCGGCCGGCTTCGCGATGTCGATCTCGTACGTCAGACCGCTCACCACGTCGTAGTTGTAGTCCGGCGTACCGTTCGCGTTCGTCAGCTTCGCCGGATCCACCGCGGCGTCCGGCGCCGTCTGCACGAAGTAGCTCGCCGAGAACTCCAGATACGCCTTCATCTGCGCACCCGTCATCAGACGCGCCTCCAGCGTGTTCTCGAAGACGTACAACCCCGCCACGTCCCGGATCGTCACCTCGCCCGCCGGGATCCGGGCACTGCGCGAGAAGCACGCCGCCTGCGACAGCACCGGCAGCGACGCGTGCTCCGTGCCCGCCAGCGCCTGCTTCACCGTGTCCGCCTGAATGTGATTGATCAGGTCGATGATCGGCACGTCCTTGTACGGCGCCTCGGCCGACGTCATCTCCGCCGCGTTGGTGCCGATGACCTGGTTGACGTACGCCACGACCTTCTCGTGCTCGTCCGTGAGCAGTTTCGTGATCTTCGGGTCCTCCTCCACCGTGTTGGAGTTCAGGACCTTCGCGCCCACCTTCTCGACCTTCCAGCAGCCCTTCTCCCAGACCAGCCCGAAGTCGAACAGCGTCAGCCGCTGGCCCCACTTCAGCGGCTCCGACAGCACCACCTGCCTGCCGGTCTTCTTGTTCGTGACGAAGTACTCGGGGATCTCCGTGTGCGCGTGCCCGACCAGGATCGCGTCGATCCCCGGCACCTGCTCGGCCACCAGAGCGGCCGCGTTCTCGATGTACGGCAGTTGGTCACCGTAGGACGACGTGCCCGACGAACCGCTGTGCGCCGACACGATGACGACGTCCGCGCCCATCGACCGCAGCTTCGGCACCCACTTCGCCGCCTGCTCCTCCAGACCCGGGAACGTCATCTTCCCCTGCACGTTCGCCTTGTCCCAGATCGCGATGCCCGGGTTGGTCAGCCCCAGCACCGCCACCTTCACGTCCCGCCCGAACGGTGTACGCAGCCGGTGCATGCTGTACGGCGCGAACGCCGGCCGCAGCGTCTTCGCGTCCAGCGCGTTCGCCCCCAGCAGCGGGAAACGGCACTGCTGCTCGAACTTCCGCAGCACCGGAATGCCGTAGTTGAACTCGTGGTTGCCGAGCGCCGCCGCGTCGTAGTCCATGGCGTTCATCGCCTGCGCCATCGGGTGCACCGGCCCGCCCTCGGCGGTGATCGGGTCGACCTTGGCGTAGTAGTACGACAGCTGCGTGCCCTGGATGGTGTCGCCCGCGTCGATGAGCAGCGTGTTGCGGCGGCCCTTCTCCTCGCGGATCCGGTTCACCAGGGTGGAGACCTTCGCCAGACCGATGTCGTTGTGGTCCTTGTCGTCGAACTCCTTGTCCGTGAAGTAGTCCCAGTTGAAGACGTTGCCGTGCAGGTCCGTCGTCCCCAGCACGGTGAACGCGTACCGCTTGGCGCCCCGTTTCGCCTCGGCCGCCTGCGCACCCGGCGCCGAGACCGCACCGGCCAGCGCCACCCCCGCCCCGGTCACGGCGGACTTCTCCAGGAACTTCCGGCGGTTCAACGGCATGTCTGGCTCCTCGCGGAATCTGTGAACGACGCGCGTAGATAACGCGCGTAGATTCTGACCCGTCCATGACCGGCCGCAACAGACCCGGCAGGTTGCGATCTGATGACTCGGCCCCCCGGTCCCGGACCGCCAACCAGCCCAGACATGACAGAGTGGGGCGTATGACCGCGGCCACCCCAGACGCCTCCCAGCCCGCCGTCCCCTACGGCACACCCGAGGCCCCCCGCATCGCCGTCCGCGGCGAGGCCCGCCTCGAAGTCGACCCCGAGATCGCCCGCATCGGCATCACCGTCGCCGCCCGCGGCCGCGACCGGCGCTCCGCCCTCGACGACCTCACCCGCCGCAACGCCGGCGTCCTCGACCTCGTCAAGTCCTACGGCGACGCCGTCGAACGCCTGGAGACCGGCGCCTTCTCCATCACCCCCGAACTCACCAAACACGGCCGCGGCGAACGCGTCCGCACCTATCACGGCAGCGTCCGCGTCACCGCCGAACTCACCGACTTCACCGCCCTCGGCGAACTCACCACCCGCCTCGCCGACCTCGAACTCACCCGCGTCGACGGCCCCTGGTGGGCCCTGCGCCCCGACTCGCCCGCCCACCGCGAAGCCCGCAAGAAGGCCGTACACGAAGCCGTCCAACGCGCCCGCGAGTACGCCGAAGCCCTCGGCACCAGCCTCTCCGCCCTCGTCGAACTCGCCGACATCGGCGCCGAGAGCACCCCGCCGGCCTACCCCCAGACCCCCGGCCGCATGCGCTCCGCGGCCTTCGCCGGCGCCGCCGAGGACACCCCCGCCCCCCTCGACCTCGAACCCCAGCGCCAGCGCGTCCACGCCCAGATCAACGCCCGCTTCACGATGGTGCCCCCACAGCTCTAGACACCCCCTCCCCTTTCCGGAAACCCGACCGAATTCCGTTCACCGCTCATCGGAGCACCTGGTCGCACAATTCAACACTTGTCAATAACACTTCACGCAAAGTCTGTTGAGCAGTCACGCCCGGCCAATTCTCTACCAGTCGGTAACTCATAGGCTCGCCTCATGCGCCGAGCAAAGATCGTCTGCACCCTGGGACCCGCCACCGACTCGTACGACCAGATCAAAGACCTGGTCGACGCCGGAATGGACGTAGCCCGCTTCAACCTCAGCCACGGCGGCCACGCCGAACACGAGGAGCGCTACCACCGGGTGCGCAAGGCCTCCGACGAGACCGGCCGCAGCGTCGGCCTCCTCGCCGACCTTCAAGGCCCGAAAATCAGACTCGGCCGCTTCACCGACGGACCCGTACTCCTCGAACGCGGCGACACCTTCACCATCACCGTCGAGGACGGCGCCGAAGGCGACGGCCAACAGTGCGGCACCACCTACGCCGGCCTCGCCGACGACGTCACCACCGGCGAACGCATCCTCGTCGACGACGGCAAAGTCTGCCTCGAAGTCACCGAAGTCGACGGACCTCGCATCCACACGAAGGTCATCGAGGGCGGCGTCATCTCCGACCACAAAGGCCTCAACCTCCCCGGCGTCGCCGTCTCCGTGCCCGCCCTCTCCAAGAAGGACGAGGACGACCTCCGCTGGGCCCTGCGCACCGGCTTCGACGTCATCGCCCTCTCCTTCGTCCGCTCCGGCCGCGACATCCAGGACGTCCACCGCATCATGGACGAGGAAGGCCGCCGCCTCCCCGTCATCGCCAAAGTCGAAAAACCCCAGGCCGTCGAGAACATCGACGACATCGTCGCCGCCTTCGACGGCATCATGGTGGCCCGCGGGGACCTCGGCGTCGAAATGCCACTGGAACAAGTCCCGATCGTCCAGAAGCGCGCCATCACACTCGCCAAGCGCAACGCCAAGCCGGTGATCGTCGCCACCCAGATGCTCGACTCGATGATCGACAACGCCCGCCCGACCCGGGCCGAAGCCTCCGACGTCGCCAACGCCGTCATCGACGGCACCGACGCGGTGATGCTGTCCGGCGAGACGAGCGTCGGCAAGCACGCGATCGAGACGGTGCGCACGATGGCCCGCATCGTCGAAGCCGCGGAAGAGGACATCCTCGCCAAGGGCCTCCCGCCCCTCACCGAACGCAACAAGCCCCGCACCCAGGGCGGCGCGGTCGCCCGCGCGGCCGCGGAGATGGGCGACTTCCTCGGCGCTCGCTTCCTGGTCGCCTTCACCCGGTCCGGCGACACCGCCCGCCGCCTCTCCCGCTACCGCTCCCCGATCCCCCTCCTCGCCTTCACCCCCGACCAGGCGACCCGCTCCCAGCTCGCCCTGACATGGGGCGTGGAGACGTTCCTCGGCCCGGAGGTCGGTTCGACGGACGCGATGGTCGGCCAGGTCGACGAGTTGCTGCTCCGCTACGGCCGCTGCCGCCGGGGCGACACGGTCGTCATCACCGCCGGCTCCCCGCCCGGAGTCTCCGGCTCGACGAACCTGGTCCGGGTCCACCGCATCGGGGAGGACGACAGTCCGCAGTAGGACGTCGTCAGTACTCGGGTCCGACGTGGGCGTCCATGAGGGCTACGGAGGCTTTGCGGGCGACGGAGATGTTGCGTGCGTTTGCCTTCTTCCAATCGACGCCCACCTGGTCGAGCGTGGTGGTGAAGAGGCGGATGATGTCGGGAGAGAGGTTGGTGAGGAAGTACCGGGGGTGTTCGTAGCGCTTCTGCTCACCGGCAACGGTGCGGGTCGTCCAGTTGGTGATCCGACAGCCGTCGGAGTGGATCAGCCCCCGGATGAACTCCCAGGGATGGGCGTCGACGATGACTTGTTGCCAGGGTTCGAGGGCGATGCGGCGTTCGTGCTTCCTGCCGGGTCCGTGCTGGGGGGAAGAGGTGCGGCCAGTGCCTGCTGTAGCTGACCACTGAGACGTATCCCTGCGCCTGAGTGCGAGAGGCGCACCCGGTCGGGTTGATGGCGCGCATGGCAATCTCGCATGCTTCGATCAGACCGGGCCACGAGTTTGCGCACGCGATTCTCAGGTGATAGCCGGTGCCGCGAGGGTGGCCGCTGATGCAGCCATCGCCGAGACAGAGGCCCAGTAGGTAGGCGTACTTGCACTCGTCGGCGGGCGGTCCGGGGTCCGGAGGTGCCATACGGGGCAGCGGTTCAAGGCGGTCCTGCCAGGAGCGGATCGCGGCCCGCGAGATGCCCGTTTCACGGCTCACCGAATTCAGGCTGCGGCCCTGGGCGACCAGTGCGAGCGCTCGCTTGCGCGTGCTGACGTCGTACATGGGGCCACTGTGGAACTGTGATCACGTCGACACGCAGCAAAAAGCGGATGTTCACGAGAACGTGGACATCCGCTTCGAAGTGGTGACCTTGGAAACCGAGGAAAAGTGCCCCGGGTCGGACTCGAACCGACACTGTATGGGTTTTGAATCCATTGCCTGCTGCCAATTGGGCTACCGGGGCCCGGTGAATCCAAGGTTGACCTCGACCCACTGCCTGACCACCATACCGCAGCTAGGTACGCTCTTGGGAGCAGTACCGGCCTGCCCCTACCAAGGAGCCCACGTGAGTGCCCCCGAGTCGCCCCAGCCTGTTGACGTGCCTGATGACGACAAGTCGCACGTGCCTCCGATGACGACCCGGGTCGTCATCGCCGAGGACGAGGCGCTGATCCGGCTCGATCTCAAAGAGATGCTGGAGGAGGAGGGGTACACCGTCGTCGGTGAGGCCGGGGACGGTGAGCAAGCCGTGGAGCTGGCCCGTGAGCACAGGCCCGATCTGGTGATTCTCGACGTGAAGATGCCGAAGCTGGACGGCATCTCCGCGGCCGAGAAGATCGCCGAGGAGAGCATCGCGCCGGTGCTGATGCTGACCGCGTTCTCGCAGCGCGACCTGGTGGAGCGGGCCCGGGACGCCGGTGCGATGGCGTATCTGGTGAAGCCGTTCAGCAAGACCGACGTCGTGCCGGCGATCGAGATGGCCGTCTCGCGGTTCACGGAGCTGAAGGAGCTGGAGAAGGAGGTCGCCGACCTGACCCTCCGGCTGGAGACGCGCAAGCTGGTGGACCGGGCGAAGTCGATTCTGCAGACCGAGTACGGGCTGTCGGAGCCGGCCGCTTTCCGGTGGATCCAGAAGACGTCGATGGACCGCCGCATGTCGATGCAGCAGGTCGCGGAGGCGGTCATCGAGGACGCCGAGGAGAAGAAGGCCGGCAAGGGCTGAGGTCAGGCGAAGAGGACCGCCCGCC
>NZ_JBHVCP010000052.1:9606-52917 GCF_042803315.1 Streptomyces sp. NPDC057424 | reverse complement strand
GGCCCGAACCGTGTTTCAGAGCACCTTGGACAGGAATGCCTTCGTGCGCTCGTGCTGCGGTTCGGTCAGTACGTCGCGTGGGTGGCCCGATTCGACCACCACACCACCGTCCATGAAGACCAGACTGTCGCCCACTTCGCGGGCGAAGCCCATCTCATGAGTGACGACGACCATCGTC
Organism: Streptomyces sp. NPDC057424; assembly: GCF_042803315.1. NCBI lineage: Bacteria > Bacillati > Actinomycetota > Actinomycetes > Kitasatosporales > Streptomycetaceae > Streptomyces > Streptomyces sp. NPDC057424. The sequence goes on along the minus strand of NZ_JBHVCP010000052.1, from coordinate 52,739 downwards.
ATGCCGGACTCGGCGAGGTCGCGCATGACGTCCAGGACGTCACCCACGAGCTCCGGGTCGAGCGCCGAGGTCGGCTCGTCGAACAGCATCAGCTTCGGCTCCATGGCGAGGGCCCGCGCGATGGCGACGCGCTGCTGCTGGCCGCCGGAGAGCTGCGAGGGGTAGCTGCCCGCCTTGTCGGCCAGGCCGACCCGGTCCAGCAGCTCCAGCGCGCGCTGCCGGGCCTGGCCCTTGTTCACGCCCTTGACCTGGACCGGCGCCTCCATGATGTTGTCGACGGCCGTCATGTGCGGGAACAGGTTGAAGCGCTGGAAGACCATGCCGATGTCCCGGCGCTTGCGGGCGACCTCGCTGTCCTTCAGCTCGTAGAGCTTGTCGCCCTTCTGACGGTAGCCGACCAGCTCGCCGTCGACGTACAGGCGGCCGGCATTGATCTTCTCCAGGTGATTGATGCACCGTAGGAAGGTCGACTTGCCGGAACCGGAGGGGCCGATTAGGCAGAAGACCTCACCCTGTTTGACCTCCAGGTCGATGCCCCTGAGGACGTCGACGTGGCCGAAGGACTTGTGGACCCCCTCTGCCTTGACCATGACGGGGGAGGACTGTGTCATGCCGTGACTCCCTTCGGGCGGCGCGTAGGCAGGACGGTCGCCTTGAAGCGCTGCAGCGGCGTCGGCGGCAGGGTGCGGCTGGAGCCACGCGCGTAGTACCGCTCGATGTAGTACTGCCCGACGCTCAAGATCGAGGTCATGATCAGGTACCAGGCGGCGGCGAGGAAGTACATCTCAACCGTCGAGCCCGCGCCTTGTCCGATGTCCTGGGCCTGCTTGAAGAGGTCGTAGAACTGCACCGCCGAGACCAGCGAGGTGGTCTTCAGCATGTTGATGACCTCGTTGCCCGTGGGGGGCACGATCACACGCATCGCCTGCGGGATCACGATCCGGCGCAGCGTCTTGGCGTGGCTCATACCGAGGGCGTGCGAGGCCTCCGTCTGGCCTTCATCCACCGATAGCAGGCCGGCGCGGCAGATCTCGGCCATATACGCGGCCTCATTGAGGCCGAGGCCGAGAAGCGCCGTCAGCAGCGGCGTCATGAAGGACGACCAGTAGTCCTTGTAGATCGGCCCCAGATTGATGTATTCGAACACAAGTCCGAGGTTGAACCAGACGAAAAGCTGGACCAGAACCGGGGTGCCGCGGAAGAACCAGATGTAGAACCATGCGATGGACGAGGTCACAGGGTTCTTCGACAGGCGCATCACGGCGAGTAGGATGCCGCCTGCAATGCCGATCACCATCGACAGCACGGTGAGTAGCAGCGTGTTCAAGACGCCGTCGAGGATGCGGTCGTCGAAGAAGTACTCGGGGATCGCGCCCCAGTTGATCTTGCCTTGCGCGAAGGCGTAGACGACCCCGCCGAGGATGGCGAGTGCGACGGCTGCGGACACGTACCGCCCCGGGTGCCGGACCGGGATGGCCTTGATGGCCTCCGGCCCGGCGGGGGGTGCCGCGTCGGGACCGTCCATCTTGTTGACGTCAACAGTCACGGGTGGAGCCTTTCAGAGCCGAATCGAACGGGGCGGTTCAGGAGCCACCGTTGATCTTGGCTTCGGTGACCGCACCGTCCGCGACGCCCCACTTCTCGACGATCTTCTTGTATTCGCCGTTGTCGATGATGGCCTGGAGCGCCGCCTGCAGTGCGTCGCGCAGCTCGGTGTTGTCCTTGGCGACGGCGATGCCGTACGGGCCCGCCTCGACCTGGTCTCCGACGATCTCGAAATACTTGCCGCCTCCAGAGTTCTTCACGGAGTACGCGGCGATCGGGAAGTCGGCAGAGACGACGTCCGCGCCCTTGGAGCGCATGCGGGTCTCGGCCTCGGGGTTGGTCCCGAAGTCCTCGATCTTCAGGCTCTTCTTGCCGTCCTTCTTGCACTTCTTCGCCTGGTCGTTGGCGAGGTCGTGGGAGAAGGTGTTGCGCTGCACGGCGATGGTCTTGCCGCACAGGTCGTCCCAGGTCTTGATGTCCTGGTCATCGCCCTTGTTGGTGTAGAGCGAGACGCCTGCGGTGAAGTAGTCGACGAAGTCGACGCCCGCTCCGACCTTCTTGCCGGTCTCAGCGTCGATGCCCTCCTGGCGATCCTTGGTGTCGGTCATGGCCGACATCGCGATGTCGTATCGCTTGGAGGCGAGGCCGCCGATGAGGGTGTCGAAAGTGGCGTTCTGGAACTCGAACGTCACCCCCAGCTGCTTGCCCATGGCGGCGGCGAGGTCCGGGTCGATACCGACCGTCTTGCCTGCTTTGTCCTTGAACTCGACAGGCGCGTACGCGATGTCGGAACCGACCTTGATGACCCCCTTGTCATGGATGGCCTTCGGCAGCTTGTCGGCGAGCGGGGCCGAGGCCGTGGTGTCGCTCTCCGAGCCGCTGTCCTTGGTCTGGTCACCGCATCCGGTGAGTATCAGCGCGCCTGCGACCGCGATCGCACCGACCGCTGCTAGCCGGGAACGAGCGGCGGTCGTACGACGGGTGGAGCTTGCGGTCATGGTGGGTTCCTCCGGCGGATGGGTGGAGTTGCCGATGGGGCGGGCCGCAGCCGATGGGTTCGGTGCGGCCGTGGCACGCCGAAGGGCTCGGCCGTGCCGTGGGTTGACGAGAGCACACCTCTTCGAGTGTCGCGACCTCGTGTGATGACGGCATCTTGCCATTCGGACTGCGCCATTCTGGGCGCCAGTCATGTCAAAATCGGATAACGGGCGACCCCCGAACCGCATCACTCCGGTACATCACGGCCGGACCTTCTATGGGAATCACCCCTTCCGGCCGGAAGATCTTCGGAAAATCCCGGGATTTCGATACGGGAGCCGCGAGCTTTGCGGCTGATTGAGTGGTTGTGGCTGGTCTGTCCAGGCATTGTCCCGATTTTGGACGAAGAGTCAGGGTCTCGTCATGTGACCTTCGCGTTATGGACTCGTCGTCGATGCCGTCCGTCCGGTAAGAAGGGTCCTTACACCCCTCATCCGGGGCTCAGGGCGCGTGTGCGGCGCGCCCGTCGCGTACGCGCCCGTACGTATACACGTACAAGCACGACATGGGCCTGCGCGGTGCCCGCCCACCCCTCACCAGGAGTGGCCACCCTCAAAACAATGAAGATTTAAGGGGTAAAACGAAGTGGCAGCGGAGATCGTCAATCCTCGCAGCGAGAGCAAGACCGGCGATACGGACCCCGAGGGCAGTGCGGAGCCCCTCGACTCCTTCGACCCGGCCTTCGCGCTGCACCGCGGCGGCAAGATGGCTGTGCAGGCCACCGTGCCGGTCCGTGACAAGGACGACCTGTCCCTGGCGTACACGCCCGGCGTCGCGAAGGTGTGCAGCGCGATCGCGGAGCAGCCGGAGCTCGTGCACGACTACACGTGGAAGTCATCGGTCGTGGCCGTCGTGACGGACGGTACGGCCGTGCTGGGGCTCGGTGACATCGGGCCCGAGGCCTCCCTCCCGGTGATGGAGGGCAAGGCGATCCTGTTCAAGCAGTTCGGTGGCGTGGACGCCGTTCCGATCGCCCTGGACTGCACGGACGTCGACGAGATCGTCGAGACCGTGGTGCGGCTCGCGCCGTCGTTCGGCGGGGTCAACCTGGAGGACATCTCGGCGCCCCGGTGCTTCGAGGTCGAGCGGAAGCTGCAGGAGCGGCTGGACATTCCGGTCTTCCACGACGACCAGCACGGTACGGCCGTGGTGACGCTGGCGGCACTGCGGAACGCCGCGCGACTGAGCGGGCGGGCGCTGGGGGAGCTGCGGGCCGTCATCTCCGGCGCCGGTGCGGCCGGTGTCGCCATCGCGAAGATGCTGGTCGAGGCCGGGATCGGCGATGTCGCGGTGGCCGACCGCAAGGGTGTCGTGTCGGCGGACCGTGACGACCTGACGCCGGTGAAGCAGGAGCTGGCCGGTTTCACGAACAAGGCCGCGATCACCGGGTCGCTGGAGGCGGCCCTGGACGGCGCCGATGTGTTCATCGGTGTGTCCGGGGGGACGGTTCCGGAGTCCGCGGTGGCGACGATGGCCAAGGGCGCGTTCGTTTTCGCCATGGCGAATCCGAATCCCGAGGTGCACCCCGAGGTCGCGCACCAGTACGCGGCGGTCGTCGCGACCGGGCGGTCGGACTTCCCGAACCAGATCAACAACGTGCTGGCGTTCCCGGGGATCTTCGCGGGGGCGCTGCAGGTGCGGGCGTCCCGGATCACCGAGGGCATGAAGCTGGCTGCCGCGGAGGCGCTGGCCGCTGTGGTCGGGGACGATCTCGCGGCCGACTACGTCATCCCGTCGCCGTTCGACGAGCGGGTCGCGCCGGCGGTCACGGCCGCGGTGGCTGCGGCTGCCCGGGCCGAGGGAGTGGCCCGGCGCTGACCTCGACCCTGACGCTGGTGTGATGTGGCCCCGCCCGGGTTCGGGCGGGGCCACTCCATTTCCTCGCGCCGGATGTGGCTGTTCGGGTGGTGCTGACGGTGCCTCCGACGGTGGGGGTGCGGGTCTGCGCCTCCTCGCCGGGTGTGGGGCGGGGCCGTGCCGGGAGTGCGCGTGCGGGTGCCTTGGGGGTGGGCCGCCGGGCTGCGGGCCCCCGCCGGGCTGCCCAGCAACACGCCGCGCACCTGGCAAGAGGGCATGTCTCACAGGGCCGGATGGTTCCTTCGGCCCCTCGCGGAACCTATCGTCAAGGTCATGTTCGCTGTCTACGCCGCCCGAATCGACCGCGACCAGCCGCTGTCCGGCCTGGAGTTGGGGGAGCGTCCGGCTCCCGAGGCCCGCCCCGGCTGGAGTACCGTCACGGTCAAGGCCGCCTCCCTCAACCACCACGACCTCTGGTCCCTGCGTGGCGTGGGCCTCGCAGAGGACAAGCTGCCGATGATCCTCGGCTGTGACGCCGCCGGTGTCGACGAGGACGGCAACGAGGTCGTCCTGCACTCCGTGATCGGGCAGAGTGGGCACGGGGTCGGCCCGAAGGAACCTCGATCCATTCTCACGGAGCGCTACCAGGGCACCTTCGCCGAGCAGGTCTCCGTGCCGACCTGGAACCTCCTGCCCAAGCCCAGGGAGCTCTCCTTCGAGGAGGCTGCCTGTCTGCCCACGGCGTGGCTGACCGCGTACCGGATGCTGTTCACCAACGCGGGTGTTCGCCCCGGCGACTCCGTGCTGGTGCAGGGCGCCGGTGGTGGTGTCGCCACGGCCGCCATCGTGCTGGGCAGGGCCGCCGGGCTCCGGGTCTTCGCCACCAGCCGGGACGAGGCCAAGCGGAAGCGGGCCGTGGAGCTCGGGGCCGTCGATGCGCTGGAGTCCGGGGCGCGGCTGCCGGAGCGGGTCGACGCCGTGATCGAGACCGTCGGGGCCGCCACCTGGTCGCATTCCGTGAAGTCGCTGAAGCCCGGCGGCACGCTGGTCATCTCCGGTGCCACCAGTGGCGACCGGCCCTCGCACGCCGAACTGACCCGGATCTTCTTCCTCGAGCTCAAGGTCGTCGGGTCCACCATGGGTACCAAGGACGAACTGGAGGACCTGCTCGCGTTCTGCGCCGCCACCGGGGTGCGGCCCGTCATCGACGAGGTCATGCCGATGGGCCGCGCGCGTGAGGGCTTCGAACGGCTGGCCTCGGGCGAACAGTTCGGGAAGGTTGTGCTGACGAACACCTGACTCCTCTCAAGAGTGCGTCGACGGCCGGTCCGGGGTGGGCCGGCCGTTTTCGTATGTCAACTGTGGTTGACGTGGATGCGGCGTCAACGTAGGTTGACATCATGACGGAAGCAACCGATCTGGCCGAGCGTGCGGGTGACCGTGATCCACGGGTCGGCCTGCGGGCCGTCGCCGCGCTGCGTCGGCTGCTGGAGCAGCTGGAAGCCGTACAGGTGCGCAATGCGCGCAACCAGGGCTGGTCGTGGCAGGAGATCGCCACCGAACTCGGTGTGAGCAGGCAGGCCGTGCACAAGAAGTACGGGAGGCATTGATGTTCGAGCGGTTCACTAAGGACGCCCGGGACGTGGTGAAGAGCGCGTACGAGTATGTCGACGGGAGTGAGGGGGGCGGGCAGTGTGTGGAGCCGGAGCATCTGCTGCTGGCACTGCTCGACCGGGAGGGTGGTCGTGGCTCCTTCGCGCTCAGGGCCCTCGGGCTCGGGGAGCGGGGGGAGTCCGTGCGGGAAGCCCTGAGCGAGGCGCGGCGGCGGGCCGGACTGACGCAGGCCGAGACCGACGCCCTCGCCGGACTGGGGATCGATGTGCAGGAGATCGTCGCCCGGGTGGAGGAGGCTCACGGGGTCGGCGCCCTGGCCGGCGACCGGAAGGGCAAGCGGTGGTGGCCGGGGCGTACCTCCTTCGGCCGGGGGGCCAAAGAGGTGCTGGAGTGCTCCTTGCGGGTCGCCCTCGCCCAGCGGGACCGGTACATCGGGGACGAGCACATCCTGCTGGCTCTGGCCATGCGCCCCGGGGTGCCGGCCGAGGTACTCGCCGACCACGGGGTGACGTACGAGTCCCTGGTGCGGGTGCTGTACGGCAGTGGTGGCGAGGCCAAGGCCGGGTGAACGGCGCCCGGTTACGTCCTCGGGGTGCGCAGGAGCGCTCCTATGTGGGCCGCTGCCGTCGACAGGTGGCGGCGGGCGTCACTGAGCTGGTCGGGGGTGACGCCGTTGTCGCGGGCCGCGTCGCGGATGTCGTCCCGGAAGCGGTCGAGCAGGCGGTCCAGGTCGCGGGCGGGGTCGCCGGTGGAGTCTGCGGCGTCGTCGTGCGCCCAGGCCGGTTCGTAGGCGGCTGGGAAGCCCTCCGCGGGCTGTGAGGGGGCCGGCTCGGGAGCAGGCCTGCCCGTGCCGGTCCAGTCGAAGCCGAAGTCCTTGCCGTAGTCCTTGCCGTAGTCCTTTCCGAACTCGCCCATCTCCTTGACCAGTTCGCTCAGGCCCTCGCGCAGGCCCGTCGGCCAGTCGCCCCGGGCGAAGTGGTCCTGCACCTGCTCCTGGACACGGCGGGTGATGCGCTGCACCTGCTCCTGTGCCTGGGCGCGGGCCTGCTCCTGGGCCTCCTTCGCCTGGCGGCGGGCGCGCTGGGCGTCCTCGCGGGCGCGACGGCTCTCGTCCTTGGCGCGCCGGGCCTGCTCCTTCCACTCCTGCCGGGCGCGGCGCATCTCCTCCTTGGCGATGCGCCAGGCCTCCTTGTCGCCTCCCTGCGAGAAGTCGCCGTAGGGGGCGCCCGAAGGGCCGTCGGTCCGGGCGCCGGTGTCCCGGCGGGCCTCGGTCGCCGCCGCGCGCATCTCGCGGCGCAGGTCCCCGGCGGCTCCGCGCACGTCGGCCTGGATCTCGGCGGCCAGTTCCGCGACCGACTCCCGGATCTCCAGTTCCAGGTCGGCCAGCTCGCCGCTGCGGTCGGCCAGTTCGGCGCGGCCCGCGTCGGTGATCGAGTAGACCTTGCGGCCGCCCTCGGTGGTGTGGGTGACCAGGCCCTCGGCCTCCAGCTTGGCCAGGCGCGGGTAGACCGTGCCGGCCGACGGTGCGTACAGCCCCTGGAAGCGCTCCTCGAGGAGGCGGATCACCTCGTAGCCGTGGCGCGGGGCCTCGTCCAGGAGCTTCAGCAGGTAGAGGCGGAGGCGGCCGTGGGCGAAGACGGGGGGCATGTCAGAGCACCTTCTTGTCGGTCGTGCCGTCGGCCGGGACGGTGGTGGGGTCATCGCCCGGGCCGGAGACGGAATTGTCTCCCGAGCCGTCCCGGGGGCCGCTCGCCGGGGTCGCCGCCGCGCCGCTGCCGCCGGGCGGGGTGTCCCATGGCTCGCCGGGCTCGTCCTCCCCGGCCGGGCGGCGCAGCAGGGCGATCGAGCCGGAGACGGTCGTGGCCCGCAGCTTGCCGGTACCCGCCCCGAGCCGCCCCGTGATCTTGTGGGCGCCCCACTGGCCGTGCACCCGCAGGCCGTCGAAGGCGTTGGAGACGGAGCCGCTCGCCGTGTTCGCCTCGACCTCCGCGTCCGCCGGGTACGGCAGCCGGATCGCGATCTCCCCCGAGACGCTGGTCAGCCGGACGTCCGTCGGGCCGTTCGGGTCGAGGTCGACGATCATCGAGCCGCTGACCGATTCCGCCCGCACGGAGGGGCCGGAGCCCTCGACCACCGTGAGGTCGCCGGAGACCGAGTTGAACCGCAGATCGCCGGTCACGTCCTGGGCCTCCAGGCTGCCGGAGACCGTGTCGGCGCGGATCGGGCCGGAAAGGCCCACGAGTGTCGTGTCGCCGGTGACGCCCTTCACCACCGACGGGCCCTGGATCCCCGAGATCACGGCCGCCGCCCCCACCACGCCCACTTCCACGCGGGTGCCGGCCGGGACGGCCAGGGAGACCACCGCGCTGCGGCGCCAGCCCTTGCGGTCCAGCCACTTGAGGAACCCCTTCCAGGGCAGATCCTCGTAGGCCACCGTGAGGATGCCGTCCTGCTGGGTCACCACCAGGGGCGGCCCCTCGATCTCGGAGATCTCCAGGCGGGCGGAACCTTCGTCCGTGCCCACCACGTTCACCGTTCCGTTGACGAGTCGCACGTGCAGATCGCTCACGGGCTCGTCGAAGGTGAGCTTCTTCGGTTCCGCGACGGACCACTCGGACATGGTGCAGACCTCCCCGAATCGACGCGCCATATCGCGTCCTCTCGTATTCACGATATATCGCGGTCGGGGAAAGTCAAGACACCCGTTCTGGGGACGGCCGGACGGCCACAGGTGCTCAAAGCGGGACGATTCGGCCTAGCGTGTGAGCATGCCGACGGAAGCTGCCCGCACCCCTCCCGCGCCGGGGGCGCTGCTGCTGTGCCGGGCGGCACCCGCGTCCGTCGCCCCCGTCGCCCACCTGCTGCGCGAACCGATGCAGCTCACGCGCGCGGGCGACGCGTGGAGCGTCCTCGTCCCCGAGGGCGGGCCCTGGCGGGACGGCGCCGAGCCCGTGGACCGCGTGATCACCGGCTGGGCCACGGCCCTCGCCGTCGGTGCGCCCTGGCCGGTCCTCGCCCTGTGGTGGGACACCGATCACGCGGGATTCACACTCGCGTCCGGCTTTCGCCGCCCGGTCGGCTTCGTATGGCTCGCGAGCGGCGTCCCGGTCGGGGAGGACGAGGCGATGCGCACCTTCGCCGCCCGCATGGGCCTCGACCCCGTCCTGGACGTCCAGGCCCTCGACCGGCTGACCGAGCCCGACTCCGCTGCCGACGCCCGCACCCGCCTGCGCGGCCTGCTCGCGGTCCTCGCGCACGCGGGCGTCTCCCTGCCCGCCGACCTCGCCCCCGGTGAACCCGCCGGCCGCCTCCGGGAAGCCGCCGCGCGCCGGCCGGACAGCCTGCCCGTCGAGTGGCCGGGCTGGCGCGAGGCGGTCACGGAACGCGACACCGTCGACCACAGCCGCCTCGGCCCCTGGATGCCCTGGACGGGCGGCCCCAGGGCCCGCGCCCTGGCGTTGGCACAGGTGGCGGCGGGCCTGCCGCTCCTGGTCCGGGGCCTGCGGCGGCGCGGCGGCGGCTGGGCCACGGCCGGAGCCCTGCTGCTCGCGCACGGCGCCCTGGGCCTGACCTACGACTTCACACACCCACGCGACTGACGCGTCCCACCCGCCTCACGGGCCGGCGGTGACGGGTCTCCTACTCGTCGTCCTCGTCGTCCAGCCGCGCCAGCCACGTCGCCAGCCGCTCCACCGGCACTTCGAAGTCAGGGTTGAGATCGACGAACGTCCGCAGCTGCTCGGCGAGCCACTCGAAGGTGACTTCCTCCTCGCCGCGCCGCTTCTCCAGTTCCTCGATGCCACGGTCCGTGAAGTACATGCCCCCAAGGATATGTGCGCGCAAACGGCCGGGCCGCACCCCCGAAGCGGGGATGCGGCCCGGTCACGCGGGACACGCGAGGGCGGTTTACGCCTCGAACACCTCACGCACCAGCTGCTCCTGCTCGGCCTGGTGCCGCTTCGCGGAGCCCACCGCCGGGGACGAGCCGTGCGGGCGGGAGATGCGCCGCAGACGCTCGCCGTGCGGGACCTCCGCGCCGACCGCGAGGTCCAGGTGGTCGATCAGGTTGAGCGCGATGAACGGCCAGGCACCCTGGTTCGCCGGCTCCTCCTGGGCCCACAGGTACTTCTCGGCGTTCGGGTACTTCTTGATCTCCGCCTGGAGCTCGGTACCCGGCAGCGGGTACAGGCGCTCGATGCGGATGATCGCCGTGTCCGTGACGCCACGCTTCTGACGCTCGGCCTCGAGGTCGTAGTAGACCTTGCCGGCGCAGAAGACGACCTTCTTCACCTCGGCCGGGTCCATCGACGCGTCGCCGATGACCGGCTGGAACTGGCCCGTGGTGAACTCGTCCGCCTTCGCCGCCGCGGCCTTCAGGCGCAGCATCGACTTCGGCGTGAAGACCACCAGCGGCTTGTGGTGCGGGTTGTGCACCTGCCACCGCAGGAGGTGGAAGTAGTTCGACGGCGACGTCGGCATGGCGACCGTCATGTTGTTCTGGGCGCACATCTGGAGGAAGCGCTCCGGGCGGGCCGAGGAGTGGTCCGGGCCCTGCCCCTCGTAGCCGTGCGGCAGGAGCAGGACGACGCCGGACGTCTGGGCCCACTTCTGCTCGGCCGACGAGATGAACTCGTCCACGACCGTCTGCGCGCCGTTGACGAAGTCGCCGAACTGCGCCTCCCACATCACGAGCGCCTCGGGGCGGGCCAGCGAGTAGCCGTACTCGAAGCCCATCGCGGCGTACTCGGAGAGGAGGGAGTTGTAGACGTTGAGCCGCGCCTGGTCCTCGGAGAGGTACTGGAGCGGCGTGTACTCCTCGCCGGTGCTGCGGTCGATGATGACCGCGTGGCGCTGGCCGAACGTACCGCGCTGCGAGTCCTGGCCGGCCAGGCGGACCGGGACGCCCTCCAGCAGGAGGGAGCCGACCGCGAGGGTCTCGCCCATGCCCCAGTCGATGGTGCCGTCCTCGACCATCGACGCCCGGCGCTGCAACTGCGGCAGCAGACGCGGGTGGACGGTGATGTTGTCGGGGATGTTGACCTGGGACTCGGCGATCCGCTTGACGACCTCCGTGGTCACCGCGGTGTTCACGGCGACCGGGAACTCGGCCTGCGGGTCCGAGGGCTCGACCGTCGCCGGCTGGGACGTGGCCTCACGGACCTCCGTGAAGACCTTCTCCAGCTGGCCCTGGTAGTCCTGCAGCGCCTGCTCGGCCTCTTCCAGGGTGATGTCGCCGCGACCGATGAGGGACTCGGTGTACAGCTTGCGCACCGAGCGCTTCTTGTCGATCAGGTCGTACATCAGCGGCTGGGTGAAGGCCGGGTTGTCCGACTCGTTGTGACCGCGGCGGCGGTAGCAGATGAGGTCGATCACCACGTCCTTGTTGAACGCCTGGCGGAACTCGAAGGCCAGCCGGGCCACGCGGACCACGGCCTCCGGGTCGTCGCCGTTCACGTGGAAGATCGGGGCCTCGATCATGCGGGCCACGTCCGTGGCGTACATGGAGGAACGCGAGGACTCGGGGGCCGCGGTGAAGCCGACCTGGTTGTTGATGACGATGTGGACCGTGCCGCCGGTGCGGTAGCCGCGCAGCTGCGACATGTTCAGGGTCTCGGCCACCACGCCCTGGCCCGCGAAGGCCGCGTCGCCGTGGATCGCCACCGGCAGGACGGTGAAGTCCGTGCCGCCCTTGTTGATGATGTCCTGCTTGGCGCGCGAGACGCCTTCCAGGACCGGGTCCACCGCCTCCAGGTGCGAGGGGTTCGCGACCAGGGAGACCTTGATCTGCTCGCCGTCGAGACCGGTGAAGGTGCCCTCGGCACCCAGGTGGTACTTCACGTCGCCGGAGCCGTGCATCGACTTCGGGTCGAGGTTGCCCTCGAACTCGCGGAAGATCTGCGCGTACGACTTGCCGACGATGTTGGCGAGGACGTTCAGGCGGCCGCGGTGGGCCATGCCGACGACGACCTCGTCCAGGCGGGACTCGGCGGCCGAGTCCAGCACGGCGTCCAGCAGCGGGATGACGGACTCGCCGCCCTCCAGGGAGAAGCGCTTCTGGCCGACGTACTTCGTCTGCAGGAAGGTCTCGAAGGCCTCGGCGGCGTTCAGCCGGCGCAGGATGCGCAGCTGCTCCTCACGCTCCGGCTTGGTGTGCGAGCGCTCGATGCGGTCCTGGATCCACTTGCGCTGCTTCGGGTCCTGGATGTGCATGAACTCGACGCCGGTGGTGCGGCAGTACGAGTCGCGCAGCACGCCGAGGATGTCGCGCAGCTTCATCAGGGACTTGCCGGCGAATCCGCCGACGGCGAACTCGCGCTCCAGGTCCCACAGGGTGAGCCCGTGCTCGGTGATGTCCAGGTCGGGGTGCTTGCGCTGCTGGTACTCCAGCGGGTCGGTGTCGGCCATGACGTGGCCGCGGACCCGGTAGGAGTGGATCAGCTCGAAGACGCGGGCGGCCTTCGTGACGTCGTCGTCGTGCGACGCGTCGATGTCCTTGAGCCAGCGGACCGGCTCGTAGGGGATGCGCAGCGCCTCGAAGACGTCGTCGTAGAAGCCGTTCTCACCGAGGAGGAGGTTGGCGACGATCCGCAGGAACTCGCCGGAGGCGGCGCCCTGGATCACCCGGTGGTCGTAGGTCGACGTGAGCGTCATGACCTTCGAGATGCCGAGCTTGTTCAGGGTGTCCTGGGAGGTGCCCTGGAACTCGGCCGGGTAGTCCATGGAGCCGACGCCCATGATCACCGACTGTCCGGGCATCAGACGCGGCACGGAGTGGACGGTGCCGAGGCCGCCGGGGTTGGTCAGGGAGACCGTCACGCCGGTGAAGTCGTCCATGCCCAGCTTGCCGTCGCGGGCGCGGCGGACGATGTCCTCGTAGGCCTGCCAGAACTCGAAGAAGTTCAGCGTCTCGGCCTTCTTGATGCCCGCGACCACGAGCTGGCGGTCGCCGTTGGGCTTGACCAGGTCGATGGCGAGGCCGAAGTTGACGTGCTCCGGCTTGACCAGGGTCGGCTTGCCGTCCTTCTCCGCGAAGGAGTAGTTCATCGACGGCATGGCCTTGATGGCCTGCACCATCGCGTAGCCGATCAGGTGCGTGAAGGAGATCTTCCCGCCCCGGGCGCGCTTGAGGTGGTTGTTGATGACGATGCGGTTGTCGAAGAGCAGCTTCACCGGGACCGCGCGCACGGACGTGGCCGTGGGCACCTCCAGGGAGGCGTTCATGTTCTTCGCGACCGCTGCCGCGGGACCGCGCAGCACGACCTGCTCGGGGCCCGAGGGGGCCTCACCGGCGGGCTCGGCCTTCTTCGCGGCGGCCGGCTTCGCGGCCGGGGCGGCCTGCGCCGGAGCGGGGGCCTGGGCCTGCGCGGCGGGCTTCGCCTGGGCCGGAGCCGAGGCGGGAGCCGGAGCGGCGGCGGGCTTCTCGGCCGCCGGGGCGGGGGCCGGGGCGGGAGCCGCCGGAGCGGCGGTCTGAGCGGTGGTGGTCCCTGCGGCCTCCGCGGCCGCGGTACCCGCCGGAGCCGGGGCGGCGGCCGCCCCTGGCTTGTAGTCGGCGAAGAAGTCCCACCAGGCTCGGTCTACCGAATTCGGGTCCTGGAGGTACTGCTGATAGATCTCGTCGACGAGCCACTCGTTGGCACCGAACGACGCGGCAGGGTTCTTCCCCGCTTGGTCGGTGTCGGTCGAGATGCTCGAGTTACTGGGGGACTGTGGCGACACGGCGGCAACCGCCCTCTTCCGCTTCACAAGATGATGGACAGCGGGAATCAAGGCTACGCCCCCTGGACGGGGAAGGTCAGGTCGGGCCCGTGCAACGTCGTGCAAGTCACATCTGGAACTGTGTTTCGGGGCTTGAAATGGCGGGAAACAAGCGTGGTTCCGCTTGAGAAGGGAAGAGCGGGGCGGGGCCCCGGGCGCCGATGGCGCGGGCCTGTGCCTGATCACACGTGTCCGTCAGTGCGGACGCCCGTGGATCTTGTGGCTCCGCTTCGAACTTTACGTCAACTTGGCACAGATGACAGTCCCGGAAGAGTGACAAGAATCCGGCAACCTCGCTCGGATTCGGCCACTCCGATCTTGCCCCCGTGCAGGTCCACCGCCCAGCGGGCGATCGCCAGGCCGAGACCCGTGCCGCCGTCGCTGCCCGGCCCCTGCGGCCGCTTGGCGTTGCCGCGGTTGAACCGCTCGAAGACGCGGTGCCACTCGGACTTCGGAATGCCGGGGCCCTCGTCCAGGACCTCCAGCTCCAGGGACTCCGGCAGGGCGCCGCGCCGCGCCTTGACCGTCACCCGGCCGTGCGGCGGGCTGTGCTTGACCGCGTTGTCGATGAGATTGGCGACGACCTGGTGGATGCGCTCCGGGTCGGCGTGCGCGGTCAACTCCGGCGGGGAGACGTCGAGGTGCAGGTGGACGTCCGTACGCGTGTGACTGCCCGAGCCGGTGGCGATGCCCGCGCGCACGGAGGCGACCATGTTGGCCTCCTTCAGCACGCCGGACAGATACGGCCACACCTCGAACCGCCGCTGTTTCAGCGGTACGACGCCGCTGTCCAGGCGGGACAGGTCCAGCAGCGTCTCCACCAGCCGCCCGAGGCGCTCGGTCTGCTTCAGCGCCGTACGCATCGTCTCCGGGTCGGCCTGCGTGACGCCGTCGACGATGTTCTCCAGCACCGCGCGCAGCCCCGCGATGGGCGTGCGCAGCTCGTGCGAGACATTCGCCACGAGTTCCTTGCGCTGGCGGTCCTGGGCCTCCAGCTCGTCGGCCATGGCGTTGATGGTCACGGCCAGGTCGCCCAGCTCGTCACGGCGGTTCTCCCGCGTGCGGCGGGTGTAGTCGCCCTGCGAGATGGAACGGGCCACCGCGGTCATCTCGTCCAGCGGTGCCGTGAGCGAATGGGCCACGAACTGCGTGATGAGAAGAGTGGCGATCATCGAGAAGACCGTGATGAAGCGCAGCTCCGTCTTGGTGTGCACCGCGATCACCGACAGGCCCGTGGTGATCAGCACCGAGATGACGACGAGCGCGCCCAGCTTGGTCTTGATCGAGAAGGGGCTCACCCCGCCCCAGGGATCCGGCTCCCCGGGGTTTCTCCGTCCGGCCGGCCCACCGCTCATGGCGTCGGGGTCTCCAGGGCGTAACCCACGCCGTGCACCGTGCGGATCCGCTCGGCGCCGATCTTCCGGCGCAGTGCCTTGATGTGGCTGTCGACCGTGCGGGTACCGGAGGCGTCCGCCCAGTCCCAGACCTCGGCGAGCAGCTGCTCACGGGAGAGCACCGCACGCGGGGTGTTCGCCAGGCACACCAGCAGGTCGAACTCGGTGGGCGTCAGGTGGACGTCCTCGCTGCGCACCCGTACGCGGCGCTGCGCGTGGTCGATCTCCAGCTCGCCGAGGCGCAGGATGCCGGAGCGGGGGGTGGCCGCCGCGATGGCGGCCCGCTCCACCCGGCGCAGCAGGACGTGCACGCGCGCCGCGAGCTCCCGCATCGAGAACGGCTTGGTCATGTAGTCGTCGGCTCCGACGCCGAGCCCGACCAGCATGTCGGTCTCGTCGTCGCGCGCGGTGAGCATCATCACCGGCACCGGGCGGGCGGCCTGCACGCGCCGGCAGACCTCCAGGCCGTCGAAGCCGGGCAGCATGATGTCGAGGATCAGCAGGTCGGGCTGCCAGGCCTCGGCCGTGTCGACCGCGGCCGGACCGTCACCCGCTGTTTGCACGAGGAATCCCTCGGCTCGCAGGCGGGTCGCGATGGCGTCCACGATCGTGGCGTCGTCCTCGACCACCAGGACCCGGCGCTGTGCGCCCGGAGTAGCCGTCGCCGAACCGTTGTGGGAGGTCTGTGTCTGCTCCATCGCCCGCCCCTGGGGTGTGCTTTCCGGAATCAGTGGGGTGATTCCTTCTGACTGGCTATGCCTGCGCATGGTTGCGATTGACGCTTGAATGATCGGCGTCAGGGGAGCAGCGTACGGGGAGTGAGCACACCTTTGCTATCCAGGGCGGATGCCGAGGTGCACGACGTCGGGAACGCCCCGGGCAACCGGGATCTCATCGGTACGCACCTGCTGGAACCCGGCATTCCGCAAGGTTTCTTCGAATTCCGGAGACGGCCGGGCGGACCAGACGGCGAGAACTCCGCCAGGTCTCAGCACCCTTGCGCAGCTGGCCAGTCCGGCCTCCCGGTAGAGATTTCCATTGCCCTCCGTGACGGTCCAGCCCGGTCCGTTGTCGATGTCGAGGCACAGGGCGTCGTACGTGTCGGATGTCTCATTGACGTGGGCGACCAGATCGGTCTCGACGATGGTCGTGCGGGGGTCCGCCAGGGCCCGGGCGGACAGTGCGGAGAGCGGGCCGGCGAGGTGCCATTCGACGATCGCGGGCTCGCGTTCCACCACCGTGATGCGTCCCCAGCGCGGATCCGCCGCGGCGTGCGCGAGGGAGAAACCGACGCCGAGTCCGCCGATCAGGACGTCGGGGCGGTCCCGGCCGGCCAGGGCGTCCAGCGCCGCGTCGACCAGCCGCCGCTCCGAGCGGCCGTCGGAGGTGTCCATCAGGAAGCAGCCGTTGGCGATGATCTCCAGCCGGTCACCGTGCCGCCGCAGCACCACCTCACCGTGCGGGCCCTCGCGACGGTCCAGTACATCGGGGATGTCGTACGAGGCAGGCATGGGGGCATCCTGGCAGGGACGGGGAGCGCGGCGCCCGGCATTTACCCGGGGCCGGGGCGGGACGCGGGACGCGGCTTTCGGGTTGCTGTGAATCGGCCCTCGCACGGCGCGGGTCACAGACAGCGGGGTGTCCGGGGCGAAGACTGGGGCATGACGGAAGGAGCGCCCGTGGTGGAACGCACCGCGCCGCCCCAGGAGACGGCCACGCCGACGCCGGCGGGCGCGCCCGGCTCCGATGTGCCGGGGCTGCTGGACGGGGTGCCGCGGCAGCGGAGCCCGCGCGAGACGGCGGCCCCGGGAGTACGGGAGCCCGTCCCGGCGGCCGTGCCCCGGCTGCGCACGCTCCGCCCCTGGCGGCTGCTGCCCACGCCCCCCGGCACCCCGTTCACCTTCGGATACGCGATCCTCCTCTGCGCCACCTCACTGTTCTCCGCGTGCGCGGACCCGGCCCTCGTGCACGCCCTGCTCCAGGGCTCCAGCACGGACGTGGCGCACCTGGTGCGCACGCCGGAACTGGTGCTGATCGGCAGCGCGCTGTGGGTCGCGGGCGGGGTGACCTCACCGTTCGCCGTCGCCTTCGTGCTGGTGCTGACCGCGCTGGAACGGCGGATCGGCGGTCTGCGCACGGCCGGTGTCTTCCTGCTCGGACATGTCCTCGCCACCCTCGCGACCGAGGTGCCCGTGGGCCTCGCGGTCCTGGCCGGGCACCTCCCCGGCTCCTCCCTGCACCGCCTCGACTACGGCGTCAGCTTCGGTGTCGCGGCCGGCATCGGCGCCCTGGCCGGTCTGCTGCCGCTCCCGCTGCGCGTGCCGCTGCTGGCCGGCTTCGGCTGGATCCTCCTTCAGGACCTGCTCGCCTTCAGTGACCCGATGACGAACTGGGGGCACCTCATCGCCCTGGTGATCGGCGTGGCGACCTGGCCTCAGGTCCGGCGGTGGCGCGCCGGGCGACGTCTCGTCCAGGCCTCTCACCAGGCGTAACCCGCTTCCTCGCGCTGGATCGCTCACAGCGAACACGTCCCGGGGAACATCCCGCCCCCCTCCAGCATTGAGTCGGCGTAGCTCAACTTGACTGCCGAAGGGGAGATCATGGCTTCGACGTCCACACCGCTCACCCTGCCCGTGCTGCCGCTCGACGGCGAGGTCGTGCTGCCCGGGATGGTGGTCCCGCTGGACCTGAGCGACTCCGAGGTCCGTGCCGCGGTGGAGGCCGCCCAGGCCGCTGCCCGGTCAACGCCCGGAAAGCCCCGGGTACTCCTGGTGCCACGCATCGACGGGACCTACGCGAACACCGGTGTCCTCGGCACCGTCGAGCAGGTCGGCCGGCTCGCCGACGGCGACCCGGGCGCCCTGATCCGCGGGCGTAGCCGGGTGCGCATCGGCGCGGGGACGACCGGTCCCGGCGCAGCCCTCTGGATCGAGGGCACCCGCGTGGACGACACCGTTCCGGACCCTCTGCCCGGCCAGGTCGCGGAACTGGTCAAGGAGTACAAGGCCCTCGCCACCGCCTGGCTGCGCAAGCGCGGCGCCTGGCAGGTCGTCGACCGGGTCCAGGCCATCGACGACGTCTCGGCGCTCGCCGACAACTCCGGCTACTCGCCGTTCCTCACCACCGACCAGAAGGTCGAGCTGCTGGAGACCGCCGACCCGGTGGCCCGGCTGAAGCTCGCCACCCAGCAACTGCGCGACCACCTCGCCGAGCAGGACGTGGCCGAGTCCATCGCCAAGGACGTCCAGGAGGGCGTCGACAAGCAGCAGCGCGAGTTCCTGCTGCGGCGTCAGCTGGAAGCCGTCCGCAAGGAGTTGCGCGAACTGGGCGGCGAGCAGGAGGGCGAGGAGTCCGACGACTACCGCAGCCGCGTGGAGGCCGCCGACCTGCCCGAGAAGGTCCGCGAGGCCGCGCTCAAGGAGGTCGACAAGCTGGAGCGGTCCTCCGACCAGTCGCCCGAGGGCTCCTGGATCCGCACCTGGCTCGACACGGTCCTGGAGATGCCGTGGAACGAGCGCACCGACGACAGCGCTTCCGCGTACGACATCCGGGGCGCCAAGGCGGTCCTGGACGCCGAGCACTCCGGTCTCGAGGACGTGAAGGAGCGGATCACCGAGTACCTGGCGGTGCGCAAGCGGCGTGACGGCCGGGGCCTCGGCGTCGTCGGCGGGCGGCTCGGCCACAGGCCGGCGCGAAGCGCCTCGGCTGAGGGCGCTGGTGGGCGACGGGACGGCGGTGCCGTGCTCGCGCTCGTCGGACCGCCCGGCGTCGGCAAGACCAGCCTGGGCGAGTCCGTCGCCCACGCGATGGGCCGGAAGTTCGTGCGCGTCGCCCTCGGCGGTGTTCGTGACGAGGCCGAGATCCGCGGGCACCGGCGCACCTATGTCGGCGCGCTGCCCGGCCGGATCGTGCGGGCCATCAAGGAGGCCGGGTCGATGAACCCGGTCGTGCTGCTCGACGAGATCGACAAGGTGGGCTCGGACTTCCGGGGCGACCCGGCCGCCGCCCTGCTCGAGGTGCTCGACCCGGCGCAGAATCACACCTTCCGGGACCACTACCTGGAGGTCGAGCTGGACCTGTCGGACGTGGTCTTCCTCGCCACCGCCAACGTCCTGGAGGCGATCCCGGAGGCCCTGGCCGACCGGATGGAGATCGTCCGCCTGGACGGCTACACCGAGGACGAGAAGGTCGTCATCGCCCGTGATCACCTGCTCCCGCGCCAGCTGGAGAGGGCCGGGCTCGACGAGGACGAGGTGACCGTCGACGAGAGCGCGCTGCGAAAGATCGCCGGGGAGTACACGCGTGAGGCGGGCGTGCGCACCCTGGAGCGGTCCGTCGCACGGCTGTTGCGCAAGGTCGCCGCCCAGCACGAACTGGGCGAGCGGAAGCTGCCGCTCACCGTGACGGCGGACGACCTGCGGGACCTGATCGGCCGGCCGCACCACGTGCCCGAGTCCGCCCAGGACCCGGCCGAGCGGCGGACGTCCGTGCCGGGCGTGGCGACCGGGCTTGCGGTGACCGGAGCGGGGGGTGACGTGCTGTTCGTCGAGGCGTCGCTGGCCGACCCGGAGACGGGCGCGGCCGGGCTGACCCTGACCGGTCAGCTGGGTGACGTGATGAAGGAGTCCGCGCAGATCGCGCTGAGCTTCCTGCGCTCCCGCGGCGCCGAGCTCGAACTGCCGGTGGCCGACCTGAAGGACCGGGGCGTGCACATCCACTTCCCGGCCGGTGCGGTCCCGAAGGACGGCCCGAGCGCGGGCATCACGATGACCACCGCCCTCGCGTCCCTGCTCTCCGGCCGGCTGGTCCGCACGGACGTGGCGATGACCGGCGAGGTCTCGCTGACCGGGCGGGTCCTGCCGATCGGCGGTGTGAAGCAGAAACTGCTCGCGGCACACCGGGCGGGTGTCACCACCGTGATCATCCCCAAGCGCAACGAGCCCGACCTGGACGACGTCCCGGCGGAGGTGCTGGGCAGGCTCGACGTCCACGCCGTCACCGACGTCCGCCAGGTCCTGGAGCTGGCGCTCGCGCCCGCGACCAACGGGGCGGCGCCGGAGGTTCCGGAGCGGGCGCTCATAGCGAAAGGACCCCTTAGGCACTGAGGGAGGACGCGACCGGATGAGGGAGGCCCGGGTGCCCGTGCGGGAGGCCCGGGCCTTCACCGTGTGGTGGCCCTGTGGACACGGACGCCCTGACCTGCGGAATACTTGCCGAACTGCGGTGATGACGCCAGGTGGCGGAAAATCCCAGTACCGGAATTGTCACGACCGGGCGACGACCGAGGCAGGGGCTGACGTGCACGAGGGCGGCAACGACGACGGACACCGCAACGCCGGTGTGGCCGGAAGCGGTGTGGATCAGCCCGCCTTCCTGGCACTGGAGCGCGAGCTGACCGTGCTGCTGCGGCGCGCCCGGGCCAGCCAGGGCGAGATGGCCCGCGAGGTCCACCCCGACCTGGAGTCCTCCGCGTACGGCCTGCTCGTCCGGCTGGACGAGTGCGGAAAGCAGCGGGCCACCGAGCTCGCCGCCTACATCGGGGTCGGCAAGGCGACGATGTCCCGTCAGCTGCGCGCTCTGGAGGAACTCGGGCTGGTCGCGCGCGAACCCGATCCCGCCGACGGACGCGCCTGGCTCGTCGCCCTCACCCAGGAGGGCCACGACCGCGTCCGCCGGGTCCGGGAGGCCCGCCGCGCCCGGTACGCCGGCCGCCTGGCCGACTGGGACTCCCGCGAGGTCACGGAACTGGCCCGGCTGCTGAACCAGCTCAACCGCGGTATGGAGAAGTAGGACCGGGCACAGCGCGGGCGTCCGCCCGGCACGCCGAGAGCCCGCACCGGACGCCGCGGGGCCCGCCCTGCAGGGGCCGACGCGACGTCTGCCGGCACCCTCAGAACTCGACGTACACGGCCGTCGCGTCGTCGTGCCGCTTGCCGCGGCCCGGGGGCGTCGTGGCGGCGTCCGACCGCTCCAGCGTCCGGACGCGGTCCACCAGCGCCTGCGGACCCTCCTTGCGGAGCAACTGGAAGTAGTCGGTCCAGTCGCCCTCCTCGAATCGCTCCACCCAGCGGGTGGCGCCGTCCGTCAGCGCGGCCAGGGCACGGACCCGGCCGCGGGGCACGGTTCCGGTCACCGCCCGGGCGGCCACCGCCGGGTCGGCGGCGGCCGTGAAGAAGCCGCCCTCCCTGTTGCGGAGGGTGGAGTCCACCAGAGCGTCCGTGGCCAGCGCCGAGCGGGGGAGCAGGGCCAGCCGGTCGTCGAGGACGGGTGTCACGACGCCGTCCGGGGACTCCAGGAGAAGAGCCGAGTCGGACAGGACCAGGTACTCGACCACGTCCGGGTTCCAGCGGACGGCGACCGCCGTGGCCTGCGGTGTCCGGGGGTGAGAAAGGTCACAGGTTGTGGCGTGTGCCTCGGAGGTACGCACGATGGCGCGGGACAAGACGCCGACGAGGGGTACATCCGGGAGCGAAACGGTCAGCTCGGTCAGCGCTCCACCGAGGCGTGCGGTGAACCAGGGGACGGGATGCAGACAGCCCGTCCCGGTCTTCGGCGGTGTGACCCCGTCCAGGACGACGACCGAACCACCCTGTCCGGAGGCCGGTAGCCCGACACTGGCGAAGTCCTCGTTGGGGCGGCCGGCGTCTCCCGGCTCCGAGGCGAGTTCCGTACGCATCCAGCCAGTCTGCACGAGCCCTTCACAAGGTCCGCAAGAGGCTGGCAATGGTTGCCTGGCCGGCGCAGCCACGCAGGTCAGGCGCCTGGTTTGGGCAGGAATGATTTGTTCCGGGAAGGCGTGGTGGCGAATACTGCCACCGCCCGCCGTCATCGTCCAACCGGCGTGCCGCGCAAGGTCGCTGCAAGGGCCCGCGGAACTTGCCCCTCAACTCCCCTCCGAGGTTCACTCCTTCGGGTGGCGGGTCAGGTGATGCGCGTGCGCTGCCCACCGGCGCTGGGAGGGTCGGGAAGTGTACCGGGAGTACGCACCAGTTGACGGAGCGTCATCCGGGCCCAAGGGTTCACGAGTCAGGAATGCGAGCACCGGTGCAGAAGACGCGGCCTCGTCGCACAGGCAAGCAGACGGCCCCTGTTCAGGGCGCTGAGCCGACACCCCCCACCGGCAAGGGCCGCCCCACGCACGTACGCAACCGGCTGATCGTGGCCGTGGCCGTGGTCGCCGCGGCCATCGCCGGCGTCGGCGCCCCGTCCGTTCTCGCCGCCTCCGGGCAACTCCACGACTCCCAGGAGCTCGTGACGCTCGCGGAGCAGACGCAGGACGCCCTCGCCCTCGCGCACTCCCTCGCCGACGAGCGGGACGACGTCACCTCCTACATCGCCGCCGGGCGCCCCAAGTCGAAGGCGCCCTCCGAGCAGCGCAGCGCCCGCGTGGACCGGCAGGTCGAGGAGCTGCGGGCCGACACCGACACGCCTGCCTCGCTGCGCTCCGACCTCGACGGCATAGCGGCCGTGCGCAGGGCTGCGCTCACCGGCAAGAGCAGTGCCCTGGAAGCACACCAGGCGTACTCCTCCGCCATCACCGAACTCCACGGGCTCGCCGAACAACTGGCGCAGCAGACGCCGCCGCGTGCGGGTGCCGGCGGCTATGCGCTGGCCGAGCTGGACTCCGCCGTCCAGCAGGCGGCGGCGGCCCGTGGGCTGCTGCTCGCCGCGCTGAGTGTGCCGCGCAGCACCGAAACGGTCATCGACCCCGTCACCGGCCTGCCGACCGAGACCGCCACCTCCTCGGACGAGGACACCCGGCAGCGCGACGCCCTCAGCGCCGCCGCCCAGCAGGCCCGCCTGCGCTCCGACGCGGCCCTGGCCGACTTCCGCGGCACCGCGCCCAAGCCGTCCCGCGCCTCCTTCGACTCCACGGTCACCGGCACCGAGGTCAACTCCGCCGACAAGTACCTCGCCACCCTGACCGACCAGCCGACGCTCTCCAGCAGCGACCTCGCCACCAGCACCAAGCGGCTGGACGTGGCCCTGTCCGCCCGCGTGGACCTGATGCGCGGCGTGGAGTCGGCCCTCTACGACCGGCGCACCAAGGACCTCGAGGCGCTGCGCGACGACGACGTCACCGCGCTGGAGATCCGCATCGCCGTCCTCGGCGCCCTCATGCTGCTCGCCGTCGGCGTCGCCACGGGCATGGCCCGCAGCCTCACCCGACCGCTCGCGGTCCTGCGCCTCGGGTCGAAGCGTCTCGCCGAGGCCGACGACCCGGTGACCGAGGAACCGGTGAAGTTCACCGGCCGCAACGACGAGTTCGCCCAGGTCGTCCGCTCCGTGAACGCCCTGCACGCGCATGCGGCCGCCCTCACCGAGCGGATCACCACGCTGGAGTCCGACCGCAAGCACCTCGTCGGCCAGCGCCAGAAGATGGCCGACGCACGCGAGGAACTGCGCGGCGAACTCGCAGAGTCCGCCGCCCAGCTGGAGCGGTTGCGCACGGCCATCGGAGGGACGTTCGTCAATCTCGCTCTGCGCACCCTCGGCCTCGTCGAGCGGCAACTGGCCGTCATCGAGAACCTGGAGGAGCGCGAGCAGGACCCGGACCGGCTCGCCACGCTGTTCAAGCTCGACCACTTCGCGACGGTCATGCGCCGGCACAGCGAGAACCTGCTGGTACTCGCCGGTACCGAGCACGTCCAGCACGCCGCCGGGCCCGTGTCGCTGGTGGACGTCGTCCGCGCCGCGGTGAGCGAGATCGAGCGGTACGAGCGGGTCCGGATCGCCGCGCTGCCGCCGCACGCGCACATCGCCGGGTTCGCCGCGGACGACCTCTCCCACCTGCTGGCCGAACTCATGGAGAACGCCACCTCGTTCTCCCCGCCCGACATGCCCGTCGAGATCTCCGGCTGGCTGCTGGAGAACGGCGAGGTCATGCTTTCCGTCCAGGACGAGGGCATCGGCATGACCGAGGACCGGCTGGAGCGCCTCAACTCCCGCCTCACCGACTTCGACCCCGAGGCGCCGTACGACCAGGAGGGCGAGGACGGTCTCGGTCTCGGCCTCTACGTCGTGGCCCGGCTCGCCCACCGTCACGGCGTGCGCGTCCAGTTGCGCGAGCAGAAGCAGGGCGGTGTCGCGGCCGTCGCCGTCCTGCCGCGCACGCTCCTCGCCGCCGCCCCGCCCGTGGCCGTCCCGGCCTCCGGCCCCCTCGCCGGCACGACCCAGTCCTTCTCCTTCCCGGGCGCCGACGCCGAGGCCAACTCCAACGTCCTGCACGGCCGCGCGGCCGGCGACGACCCGCTGGTGGCCCTGGCGGAGAAGGCGGTACGGCAGGACGAAGCCGCGGACCCCACAGCCGCCGCCCAGCACCCGGAACCGGCCGCGTCGCCGGAACCGGCCGAGGCGAGCGCTACGCCCGAGGCGACAGCCCCGGCGCCGTCCCCGGAGACATCCGCCGACCCGGCTGCGCACGCCGGGCCGGCCGCGTACGACGACCCGGCGGCGTACGACGAGCCGACCGCCCACGACGACCCGGCGACGCACGCCGGGCCGACCGCCCGCGACGACCCGGCGGCGTACGCCGGGTCGGCCTCGTACGACGACCCGGCCTCGTACGACGAGCCGACCGCCCACGACGACCCGGCGACGCACGCCAGGCCGGCGGCACCTCCCGGCCCGGCCGCGTACGTCACCCCGGCGCCACCCGTCACCCCGGCGCCACCCGCCGACTCGGCGCCCGCGCACGTCGACCCGGCCACACCCGCCGCCCCGGCGGACCCCGTCGCGCCCGTGGAGTCGCCCGCGGAGACCACGATGGAGCTGCTGATCCCGGTGCAGCCGGGGGCGTCGGGCCCGGACGGGCGCGAACCGGAGGCCGCCGATGGCGGGACCGGCCCGCAGGGGCCGCCCACGCCCGAAGACGCGACCCGCACGGGCGGGGCGGACGGGGACGAGAGCCCGCAGCACGAGCGCGCACCCGACGAGGAGGAGGACCGCGTCACCGACAAGGGCCTCCCCAAGCGCACCCCGAAGATCACCGAACCGACCACCGCCTCGCGCCAGCGCAGCGGCTCCGTCGACGCCGACGCCCTGCGCCGCCGCCTCGGCGGCTTCCGTCAGGGGGCGCAGGCCGGCCACCGCGACGTGGAGGCGGAGATCGCCGAGAGGACGGCCTCGCACCAGCGGCCGGCCACCGGCGCAGCAGGACCAGCTGAACCCGAAGAAGCCACGGGGGGCACAGTCGAGGAGGCAAGCAGTTGACCGCTCCCAGTACCTTCGGACTGATCGGACTGAGCAGTGAGGCCCGCAACCTGCACTGGCTGCTGACCAACCTCGTCGAGGAGGTACCCGGCATCCTCTCGGTCGCGGTGGTCTCGTCCGACGGACTGCTCCTTCTCTCCTCCGACGACCACCGCAACAAGGAGGCGCGGCAGGCCCTGCAGGCCCGCGGGACCCGGCGCACCGGACCGCGCGGATCCGCCGCCGACCTGGCCACCATCGTCTCCGGCATCGGCAGCCTCACCATCGGCGCCGCCCGGCTGATGGACTTCGGCGGGGTGCGGCACACGATGATCGCGATGGACGAGGGCAGCCTGTTCGTGATGTCGATCAGCGACGGCTCGCTGCTCGGCGTCCACGGCTCCGCGGACTGCGACATGAGCGTGGTGGCGTACCACATGGCCCTGTTCGTCGGCCGCGCCGGTCACGTCCTGACGCCCGAACTCCGCAGTGAACTCCGTAAATCCCTGGAGGATTCCCAGACGACGGGGAGTGCCCGATGAGTACGCCGAAACATCACCTCCCGGTCCGCGGCGGCGACCGCAAACCCGCCCGGGTCCGCCCCTACTCGCTCACCGGCGGCCGCACCCGCTTCGGCCACGTCCTCCTCGTGGAGACGTTCGTGGCGAGCACGGCCGCGCTGGACGCCCCGGAGGAGCGCAGGGAACTGACGAACGGCTCCCTCTCCACCCGCGTCATGCCGGAGCTGCGGGCCATCGTCGAACTGTGCCGCCGGATGCGTACGGTGGCCGAGATCGCCGCGCTGCTGAAGATGCCGCTCGGCGTGGTCCGCGTGCTCCTCAGCGACCTCGCGGACCAGGGAAAGATCCGTGTGTACGGAACGGGCACCGGCCATGGCACGGGCCGCCCGGACCGGGCTCTGCTGGAAAGGGTGCTGAGTGGACTCCGTCGTCTCTGACGTCGCTCACGGCGTCTCTGGTTCATCCCCGTTCGTCCAGCCCGGCGAGAGCATGCACGCCTGGGAGACGGACCGCACCCGGGCCCCGATCGCCACGAAGATCGTGGTGGCGGGCGGCTTCGGCGTGGGCAAGACCACGCTGGTCACCGCCGTCTCGGAGATCACGCCCCTGCAGACCGAGGCGCTGATGACCGAGGCGAGCGAGGCGACCGACGACCTCACCGCCACACCGGGCAAGTCCACCACCACGGTGGCGATGGACTTCGGGCGCATCACGCTCGACGACGACCTGGTGCTCTACCTGTTCGGCACGCCGGGCCAGCAGCGGTTCTGGTTCATGTGGGACGACATCGTGCGCGGCGCGATCGGCGCCGTCGTGCTGGCCGACACCCGCCGTCTGAAGGACTGCTTCCCGGTCCTGGACTACTTCGAGAGCTCGGGACTGCCGTACGTGGTCGCGGTCAACCACTTCGACGGCAGCGAGCTGTTCGAGCCGGAGGACGTTCGGGAGGCCTTGACCATCCCGCGACACATACCTGTCATGATCATGGACGCGCGTCGCCGGATCTCCGTGATCGAGACCCTCCTGGCCCTCGTGGGCCACGCGCTCGACGAAACCCCCGAGTAGAGGACAGCCCCGCATGCGGAAGATACTCGTCGTCGGAGCCGGTCAGTCCGGGCTCCAGATCGCTCTCGGCCTCCAGTCGCAGGGGTACGAGGTCACCCTGATGTCCAACCGGACGGCGGACGAGATCCGCACCGGCCGGGTCATGTCCACGCAGTGCATGTTCCACACGGCCCTGCAGCACGAGCGCGATCTCCAGCTGAACTTCTGGGAGTCCCAGGCCCCGAAGATCGAAGGACTCGGCGTCTCGGTCGCCGCCCCCGGCTCCTGGGCCGAAGGCCCCTCCGCCCGCGCCATCGACTGGCTGGGCCACCTCGACGGATACGCGCAGTCCGTCGACCAGCGCGTGAAGATGGCCGGCTGGATGGAGACGTTCGCGCAGCGCGGCGGCCAGCTCGTCATCCACGGCGCCGCCGTCGGCGACCTCGACTACTTCTCCCGCACCTACGACCTGGTGCTCGTCGCGGCCGGCAAGGGCGAGCTGGTCCAGATGTTCGGCCGAGACGCGGAGCGCTCCCCGTACAGCGAGCCGCAGCGTGCCCTGGCCGTGGCGTACGTCCACGGGCTGGGCCCGCGCCCAGAGCACCCCGACACCGAAGGGGTCCGCTGCAACCTCGTGCCGGGCGTCGGCGAACTGTTCGTCATGCCCACCCTGACCACCTCCGGCCGCGCCGACATCCTGTTCTGGGAGGGCATACCCGGCGGCCCGCTCGACGTCTTCAACGGCGTCAAGGACCCCGCGGAGCACCTCTCCCTGACCCTGGAACTCATGGAGCGGTACGTCCCCTGGGAGTACGCGCGGGCCACCAAGGTCGAACTGACCGACGCGGGCGGCACGCTGGCCGGGCGCTACGCTCCCACCGTCCGCAACCCGATCGGCCGTCTCCCCGGCGGCGGACTCGTGCTGGGCGTGGCGGACGTCGTCGTGGCGAACGACCCGATCACCGGGCAGGGGTCCAACTCGGCGTCCAAGTGTGCCGCCGCGTACCTCTCCTCGATCGTCGAGCACGGTGACAAGCCGTTCGACGAGGAGTGGATGCGGGCCACCTTCGACCGCTACTGGGACACCGCCCAGCACGTCACCAAGTGGACCAACACGATGCTCGCGCCGCCGCCGGAGCACGTCCTGAACCTCATCGGCGCCGCCGGTGGGCTCCAGCCGGTCGCCGACCGCTTCGCCAACGGCTTCAACGACCCGTCCGACTTCGAGAACTTCTTCTACGACCCGGACAAGACCCAGGCCTACCTGGCCGAGGTGTCGGGCGCGGGCGCCGCGTAACCCTCGAAGCCCTCGTCCGACCCGTCCGTGGCGCCTTCGGGGAGCTCCGGCGGCTCGTACCGCCGCAGGGGCTTCCCCGTCGGGTCGGGGCGCACGGCGCCCAGGACCGGGTTGGCCGCGATCGGTGACACCTTCACCTTCGCGCCCGGGCGGGGTGCCTGGACGACCATGCCGTCCCCGAGGTACAGCGCCACGTGCGTGGCCTTCGGGAAGTACACGACGAGGTCGCCCGGGCGCAGCTCGTCCAGCGGGATCCTCTCCAGTTGCTTCCACTGCTCCTGGCTGGTCCGGGGGATGGGTGTCCCGGCCTCGGCCCAGGCCCGCGAGGTCAGCCCCGAGCAGTCGTACGTCCTCGGGCCCTC
The DNA here is from genome assembly GCF_042803315.1 of Streptomyces sp. NPDC057424. NCBI lineage: Bacteria > Bacillati > Actinomycetota > Actinomycetes > Kitasatosporales > Streptomycetaceae > Streptomyces > Streptomyces sp. NPDC057424. The sequence continues at coordinate 24,181 of NZ_JBHVCP010000052.1, read as the reverse complement.
CGCGCCCCACTCGTACGGCTTGCCGAGTTGCCGCACGGCGTAGCGCACGGCCCGGCCGCCCTCGGCCGACGGGGCACGGACGCTGCTGTTGCTCCCGCCGCTGCCGCTGTTCTCGCCGCTCCCGCCGGTGTCTTCGGCGTTGTTGTCTTCGGTGTCTTCGGTGTTTTCGTCGTCTTCGCCTTCTTCGCTGCTGAGCGCGCCGGACGCCATGAACTCCTTCTGCGCCTTCGCGATGCCGGTCTGCTCGAACTCGGTGAGGTCGGTGAGCTGGTCGCGGCTGAGGGAGGCGAGCAGTTCCTCGACGTCGTGGAGGCGGGCGCGGACCTCGTCCCGTTCCTTCTTGCGCCGCTCGGTGAGGGCGAGCCGCCGGTCGAGGGCCGTGCGGGCCTTGCGGGCCAGCTCGTGGGCCTTGCGCTCGTTGCCGGTCAGCCGCCCGATGGTGTCGGCTCGCTCCTGCGCCAGCCGGCCGATCACGTGGCCCTGCTCGATCGCGTGCTGCGGGTCGCGGGCCAGGAGCAGGCGTACGTAGGGGGAGATGTCCGAGCTGCTCTGGTACTGCTGCCGGGCCAGCCGGCCTGCCGCGCCCCGGCTGTCGTGCAGGGAGAGCCGGGCGCGGGCGAGGGCGCGGTCCAGGCGGTCGGTCTCGGCGCGCTGCTTCTTCAGCTTCTCCTCGGTGGCGTTGTAGGCCTCCGTGGCCTCTTCGGCTTTTCTGTACAGCGTCTGAAGGTCAGTCAGGAGCTCGGCGATGTCGTGCTGTTCCGTGTCCGGCTCGGGGACGGCCGTGGCCGGGACGGGCGCCAGGGCGGTTCCGGCCGCCGTCGCCGCGATGCAGACCAGACGCAGAAGCCTTCCTGACATGCCATCACCTCCGTTGCGGGGGCGGCGTGGTGCCGCCGGACATCGTGAGGATCAGGCGTGTGCGGGCGGTGCGCGCGGTGGGTGTGCGCGGTTCGGCGCAACGAGGTCACCCGTCGGCGTCGTCCCGCTTGCCGGGCGGCGTGGCGTCTGGATTGCCGCGGGGCGTGGCGTCCGGCTTGGACCAGGGCCAGTTGAGCCGGCGGGCCGGGACGCCCTCCGGGGCGTACGCGTACTTCCAGCGGTTGGTCAGGCCGACCTTGCCCGGTCCCCGGGGGACGCGGCGGTAGACGAGCACGGTCTCCGGTCCGCCGTCGGGGTCCGGGACGGGGATGCGGTACGTCTTGGGCGGGTGGCCGGTGATGCCGACGAGGACGGGCAGGACTCTGCCGTCCATGGGGCCGCCCTCGAAGGGGGTGTCTTCGCTCTTCACGGGACCAGTGTCAGACATCCTCGGCGAGGGCCTGGACCAGGGCGTCGGTCTGCGGGTCGCGGCGGGCGGTCACGGTCAGCATCGCCACGAACTGCTCGACGAGCCAGTCGCGGAGCTCCTCGGCGGAGGGCTGCTTGTCCTCGTCGAGCCAGATGAGCGACGACGCCTCCACAGCGGTGATCCACATGCGGATGGTCATGCGCAGACTGGGGCCCGGGCCGGTGACGCCCAGGTGGCTGAGGATGTGCTCGGCGGCGACGCGGCGGACGCCGTCGACGATGGCGGTGGTACGGGAGGTCTCGACGACGCTGCCGCCCTGGAGGAGGGCGCTGAACCCGGCGTCGTGCTGGTCGACGAAGGTGAGGTAGCGGTCGAGGGCGCGGGACAGGCGGGGGAGGAGGGGGCCCTCGCGGGGTTCGTCGAAGCAGTGCTGGAGCTCGTCGGCGGCGGAGCGCAGGGCGGCCTCGTAGAGCTGCTGCTTGCCGCCCGGGAAGTAGCGGTACACCAGGGGCCGTGAGACCCCGGCCGCCTCCGCCACGTCGTCGAGGGACACCTCGTCCGGGGCGCGGTGGGCGAAGAGGTTCAGCGCGGAGGTGAGCAGCTGGCTGCGGCGTTCCTCGACGCTGAGTCGCCGGTAGGCGGGGGTGGGGGCGGCTGGTGTCATGCTTCGCAGCGTAATCGGGGTGCCGGGGAGCTGCGTAGCGGTGGGGTGCGGGTGCCTCCGGCGGTGGGTGCGGGCCTGCGCCTGTTCGCCCGGTGTGGGTCGGGGCCGCGTCGGGGGGGCCGTCCTCGGAACGGCGTGATGGGGTTGCGTGCCGACTGACTGTCCGTTGACGCGCCAACCTCTGCGGGCGGACACCCCCCGCCCCGTCCCCTTCTCGCTGTACGCGGGTGCGGGCGCGCGGTGCCGAGCCGGGCGAAGCAGTGACACCGCGATGCCCCACCCGGATCCACCGAGTGGGGCACCTGATCCTCCCCCTACGCCAGCAGCCCCGACGACTTCCACAGGCGTCGTCCGACTCCCCGCAGCACCCCGATGTCGTCGAGGAAGTCGGTCAGGCGCTTGGAGCCGTTCTGCATGACCTCCCGGCGGTGTCCGCTCGCCCGTACCTGGGCGAGGGCCTCCCGTTTGTCCAGGCCCACGTTCGTGTAGACGTCGGGGTTCACGAACGCCACCGAGAAGACGCGGGCGAACTCGCCGGAGGTGATGCGGGTGAACTCCTGGGACCACTTGGGGGCCGTCACCATCTGGCGGCGGAGTTCCTCGCGGGCGTAGCGGACGTGGCGGGCCTCCTCCACGACGTGGATGCGGGTGACGCCCCGGATCAGCGTCTGGACGCGCTCGTCGGGGAACGTCAGGCGCTGCATCCAGTCGAGGACCTCCTCGCCGAGCAGCGTCGCCGTGAAGGAACCCGGGGTCGTCGAGATGGTCTTGAACAGGCGGCCCAGATGCTGGTGGACGCGGCCGACCGGGTAGGAGGGCGTGCCGCCGTGGGAGATCAGCCGGGCGAACATCTTGGAGTGCCGGCACTCGTCCTCGATCTCGGTGAGCGCGTAGCGGACGTGCGCGCTCGTGGCCGCCTTGTCGTAGATGTGCCGCACCAGGAGCTGCATCAGGATGATCTCGAACCAGATGCCGAGTGAGGCCAGGGCCGCCGCCTCGTGCTGGGAGAGCAGGATCCGCTGCTCCTCGCTCATCCGCTTCCAGAGCGGCGTGTCGTAGAGCGACACCAGCTCCGGGGGCCAGAACCACTTGCCCTCCTCGAAGGGGGCGTCCCAGTCCAGCTCCTTGTCCGGGTCGAAGGAGTGCTTGGCGGAGGAGTCGAGCAGCCGCTGGGCCACCTGCTCCCGGTCCTTCAGCAGGCCGAGGGCATCGCGCAGGCCGTCGAGCGTGTCGGCTTCCGTCAGGGTCGTCATGGCTGCCCACCTCGTTGTGCACACGTCACTGTCTCTCTTATGAGACTGCCTGTCAGCAAGCTCGTCAATCCCCTGCGCGCTACTTGTTGACCCGGTGTCTACCTTCTGTGAGCCTGCGGGCATGCCGACCTTCGACCTGTACACCAAGGAACCGGAAGAGCCCGTCCGGCAGGTGCCCGCGAGCGGCGCGGCCCGTTTCAACTGGGAGTACGACGACGGCCGCGACCGGCTCCTGGCCCTCTACCAGAAGGGCAAGGACAAGCAGTGGGACGGCCAGAAACGGATCGACTGGGAGCTGGAGGTGGACCCGTACGATCCGCTCGGGACCCCGGACGAGGCGATGTCCCTCTACGGAACCAGGCACTGGGCGAAGCTGACGGACAAGGACAAGGGCGACCTGCGCCGGCACTACGCCTCCTGGCAGTTCAGCCAGTTCCTGCACGGCGAGCAGGGAGCGATGATCTGCGCCGCGCGGATCGTGGAGTCGGTCCCCGACCTGGACGCGAAGTTCTACTCCGCGACCCAGACCATGGACGAGGCCCGGCACGCCGAGATCTACGGCCGCTTCCTGCACGAGAAGATCGGTCTGCTGTACCCGGTCAACGACAACCTCCAGTCCCTGCTGGACGACACGCTGCGCGACGCCCGCTGGGACATGCCGTACCTGGGCATGCAGGTGCTGATCGAGGGCCTCGCGCTGGCCGCCTTCGGCATGATCAGGGACACGACGGACAAGCCGCTGCCCAAGCAGATCCTCGCGTACGTCATGCAGGACGAGGCCCGGCACGTGGCCTTCGGGCGGATGGCCCTGCGCGACTACTACCGGCAGCTCACGGACGCCGAGCTGAGGGAGCGCGAGGAGTTCGTCATCGAGGGCTGCTACCTCATGCGCGACCGGCTGCGGGGCGTGGAGGTCCTGGAGAACTTCGGGATCCCGAAGGCCGAGGCGGAGGAGTACAGCGAGCAGTCCGAGTTCCTCACCCTGTTCCGCAAGCTCCTCTTCAGCCGCATCGTCCCCTGCGTCAAGGACATCGGCCTGTGGGGCGAACGCCTCCAGCAGGCCTACGTCGACATGGGCGTCCTGGAGATGGGCGACTCCAGCCTGGACCTGCTGATGTCCGAGGACGAGGAGATCGCCGAGCGGCTCGACGCCGAGCGCTTCGCCGCGGAGGAGAAGGAGCGGGTCGCCGAGGTGCAGGGAGCGATCGACGCGGGGCGGCGAGCCGTGGAGTGAGCGCCCGTCAGAGGGCGCAGCCCAGCCCCTCCGGCACCGCGCCGAGCAGCGGCGTCGCGCCCTGGGGCGGGAACTGCGTCCGCAGCGTGAAGGCGTACGGGGTCGGGCCGTGGGCGCGGATGTGGAGGAGGCGGGACTCCGCCTCAGCGACCGTTGGGCGGTGGCCCGCCGGTACCCACCACAGGGTGATGGCCTCCTCGATGCGCTCGAACCTTTCCCACTGCCTCAAGGGCGTGGGGGACCCCCACGCGACGGCGAGCGAGCATCTCCCGATGTCCGCCCTGGTACATGTACGCCGTCAGCGAGTCGGCATCGCGCCACACGGACATGGTGAGGATCAGCCAGGAGTCGCCGAAGACGGACGCGTCCGTGGCGGTGCCGGTGTCGCTCCGCAGGCGCCAGACGAAACCGTCGGCCGCGTCGGCGTCGGCGTTCACCGGATCCAGGTCGTCGACGAAGTCCGTCAGCTGCGGGGAGTCCAGCGGTGCCTTGAGGCGGGCGATGTTGACCTCGGCGAGTTCGTACGCGGCAGCGGGCTCAGTCATGGACCGAACGTCAGGTCGGAGTTTCCGCCGCGGTAGTCCCGTCTCACCAACTGGGCAGTCGTCACCGGGACCTGAGGACCGCCTCCATCACCGCCCGCGCGATCGGCGCCGCGTCCCCGCCCCCGCTGATGTCCCCGCGGTCCGCCTCCGCGTCCTCCACGACGACCGCGACCGCCACCCGCGCCGCCAGGTCGCGGTCACCCTGCGCCCAGGAGACGAACCAGGCGTACGGCGTGCCGGAGTTGCCGCGGCCGTGCTGGGCGGTGCCGGTCTTGCCGCCGACCTTGGCGCCGCGGATGGCGGCGTTGCGCCCGGTGCCCTTCTCCACGACGTCCCGCATCATCGCCCGCAGCCGGACGGCGGTGGACGGGTACATCGCCTGGCGGATCGCCCGCGACCCGGCCGTCGCGAGGGTGCTGCCGCCCGGCCGGGTCGTGCGCTCCACCAGGTAGGGGTCCCGGACCTGGCCTCCGTTGGCCACGGCCGCCGCGACCATCGCCATCTGCAGCGGTGTGGCGCGGGTGTTGTACTGGCCGATCGACGACAGGGCCAGCTGGGCCTTGTCGAGGGTGGTGTCGAAGGTGGACCGGGCCACCGGGAAGGGGATTCTCAGCTCCCCGTTGTTGAAGCCGAAGGCGTGCGCCGTGGCCGTCATGTCCGTCACGCCCACCTCCACACCGAGCTTGGCGAACACCGTGTTGCAGGAGAAGGTGAAGGCCTCCCGCACGGAGGCGTCCGCGCAGCCCTTCGAGGCGTTGGTCAGGCGCGTCCGCGTCCCGGGCAGCCGGTAGGGGTCGGGGGAGTCGGTCGGCGCTTCGAGGTCCTTGACCACCCCGGCGTCCAGCGCGGCGGCCGCGGTGACGACCTTGAAGGTGGAGCCCGGCGGATACGTCTGCCGCACCGCCCGGTTGAGCATCGGGCGGTCCTCGTCCGCGTTGAGCCGCTTCCAGGCCCGGGCCGCCGCCGAGCCGTTGCCGGACAGCGGCTGGGGGTCGTAGGACGGGGCGGACACCAGGGCCAGGATCCGGCCGGTCGACGGCTCCAGCGCCGCCACCGCGCCCTTGCGGCCCGCGAGCCCCTTGAACGCGGCCTCCTGAGCGGCCGGGTGGAGTGTCGTGACGACGTCTCCGCCGGCGTTGCGCGCACGCGTGAAGTCGTTCCACAGCGGGAACGGTGCGAGCATCGGATCCGCCCCGGACAGCACGCCGTCCTCGGTGCCCTCCAGGAGCGTCGTCCCGTACAGCTGCGAGGCGAAGCCGGTGACCGGGGCGTACATCGGGCCGTCGGTGTAGGTCCGTTCGTAGCGCAGGTGCTCGCGGGTGTCCTTGGAGCCGGTGACGGGCCGCCCGCCGACCAGGATGTCCCCGCGCGGCTGCTCGTAGCGGGTGATGTCGGGGCGCCGGTTGCCCGGGTTGCGGTCGTACGACGGTGCCTGGACGACCTGGACACGGGCCGCGTTCACCAGCAGGGCCACCAGCAGCAGGACGCAGAAGTATCCGGCGTGCCGGATGTGCCGGGTCACCGGGCGTCCTGCCCGTCGTAACTCCGCCGGGCCGAGTCGCTCACGCGGACCAGCAGCGCCACGATCGCCCAGTTGGTGACCACCGACGAGCCGCCCTGCGCCAGGAACGGCATCGCCATGCCGGTCAGCGGGATCAGCCCGGTCACGCCGCCCGCGATCACGAACACCTGGAGCGCCACCAGCGAGGCGAGGCCGACTGCCAGCAGCCGGCCGAAGGGCTCGCGCTGCGCGAGGCCCGCGCGGAAGCCGCGTTCCACCAGCAGGCCGTAGAGGAGGAGGACGGCGGAGAGGCCGGCCAGGCCGAGTTCCTCGCCCGCGGTGGCCAGGATGAAGTCCGACTTCACGGCGAAGCCGATGAGGAACGAGTGGCCGAGTCCGAGGCCCGTGCCGAGCATGCCGCCCTCCGCGAAGGCGAACAGCGACTGTGCGAGCTGGTTCGCGCCCTCGCCCGCCTCGATGGAGGCGAAGGGGTGCAGCCAGGTCTCGATCCTGCTGTGCACGTGGGGCTCCAGCCGGCCCACGGCGACCGCGCCCAGCGCCGCCAGCAGCAGGCCGACCGCGATCCAGCCGGTGCGGCCGGTGGCGACGTAGAGGAGGACCACGAACAGGCCGAAGAAGAGCAGCGAGGTGCCGAGATCGCGTTCCAGGATCAGCACGCCGACGCTCACCAGCCAGACGGCGACGATCGGGCCGAGGACGCGGCCGGTGGGGATCTGGAGCTTCCAGATCTGGCGGCCGGTGTAGGCGAGTGCGTTGCGGTTCGCCGCCAGGTACGCGGCGAAGAACACCGCCAGCAGCACCTTCGCGAACTCGCCCGGCTGGATGGAGAACCCGGCGATCCGGATCCAGATGCGGGCCCCGTTCACGGCCGGGAACAGGATGGGCACCGTGAGCAGGACCAGGGCCGCGACCACGCAGACGTACGTGTAGCGCTGGAGCACCCGGTGGTCGCGCAGCAGCAGCACGACCAGGATGAACAGCCCCACGCCCAGCGTCGACCACACCAGCTGGGCCGGTGCCGCCCGGTCGCCCGGGGTCTCCAGGTCGAGCCGGTAGATCAGCACCAGGCCGAGCCCGTTGAGCAGCACTCCGATGGGCAGGAGCAGGGGATCGGCGTACGGGGCCCGCAGGCGTACCGCCAGATGGGCCAGCAGCGCCAGGACGCCGAGGCCGGCGCCGTAGCCCGCGGCACCGGGCGGAAGTGCTCCGTGCCGGGCGAGGCCCACGGCACAGTAGCCGTACACCGACAGCAGGACGGCCAGCACGATGAGGGCGAGTTCGATGCCCCGGCGCCGGGGGAGGCGGCGGACGGCGGGCGCGGGCGGGTCCGCCGTCGCCACGGTGATTCCGGCCTTGCTCATGTCCGGAACCTACCCAAACAGTGCATCTTGTGTGCCTTTGGGTGACCGAGTGTCAGCACCAGCGTGGCGCGGGGCCGATGTTGTCGATGTAGCGGGCCGCGCCCCAGGCCCAGGTGCCGTCCGTGAGCAGGTACCAGAGGGGGTTGCCCTTCACGGTCTCGCCGCCGGTCTTGCAGAAGATCTTGACGATGTCGCCCTTGTGGGCGTACCGGATGATCTGCGAGCCGCGGTTCGGGGCGCTGCGCAGCGCCAGCGTGTCCGCCGTGACGACACCCTTGTAGAGGCGCTGGTCGTGGTGGCCGTGGTGGTGGCCGTTGCCGTTGCCGCCCGTCGGGTCCCAGTCGTCGTGCGCGGCGGCGGCGGGCGTGACGGAGGCCGCGGCGGCGAGGAGCCCGGCGGCGGTGGCTATGGAGAGGCGGGTGCGCAGGGACATGGGGTTACCTCCATGTGGGGGCGAAGGTGCCGAAGCTGACTAATCGCCACATTAGGAGCGCCCAGGAGGTGCCGCCCCTCATGCTGGGCCATAGGAGAACGCGCCCCGAGCTCACTCCGCCGCGAGTCTCAGGGTGGCCACGGCACCGCCCTCCGGCGCGTTCGCGAACTCCAGCCGCGCCCCCAGCACCTCCGCCTGCCCCCGCGCGATGGTCAGCCCCAGCCCGTGCCCACGCGAACCGCCCTCCGTGCGGAACCGCTGCGGCCCGTGGGCGACCAGGTACTCCGGGAACCCGTCCCCATGGTCGCGAACCGTCACCACCGGACCCTCCACGGTCAGCACCACAGGCCCCCGCCCGTGCTTGTGCGCGTTCGCCACGAGGTTGCCCAGCACCCGCTCCAGACGCCGCCGGTCCGTCTCCACGGACACATCCCGTACGACCCTGACCTCCGTGCCGTTCCCCGCTGCCCGCACCGCCCGCTCGGCCAGCGGCCCCAGTCGCTCGGTGTCCAGCTCCACCCGCTCCCGGCCGGTGTCCAGCCGGGAGATCTCCAGCAGGTCCTCGGTGAGGGTGCGCAGCGCCGCGACCCGGTCGCGGACCAGTTCCGTCGGGCGGCCCGGCGGCAGCAGTTCCGCCGCCGCGTGCAGCCCGGTCAGCGGGGTGCGTAGCTCATGCGCGACATCCGCCGTGAACCGCTGCTCGGCCAGCAGCTTCCCCTGGAGCGAGGCAGCCATGGAGTCCAGCGCGGCGGCGACCGCGGCCACCTCGTCCGGCGGGCCGGCCTTGGTGCGCGGACCTGTGCGGGGGTCGTTCACGCGCGCGTCCAGATCGCCCGCGCTGATCCGCCGCGCCACCAGCGCCGTGGTGTGCAGCCGCCGCGTCACCCTGGTCACCGAGAACGCCCCGACCAGCAGCGTCGCCCCGATCGCCAGGCCTGACGACCACACGATCGCCTGGTCGAGGCCCTCGATCGTGCGGGCCTGCTGCGAGTAGTCGACCGCCACGGCCAGCGCACGCCCGCCGTCGACAGGACCGGCCGCCCACATCGTGGGGCGTCCCGCGCGGTCGGCGACCATCGTGCCGCGGCCCCCGGCCACCGCCAGCTCCCGCAACTCCCCGGGCAGCTGCGGCGGATCGACCCCGGCGCCCTGCCGCAGCGTGTCCCCGGCCTCGTACCGCTCCGCCGCCTGCGTCAGCCGCTGCAACGCCTGGTCACGGGCCTGGCCGACGGTCTGGTTCGTCACCTGTACATGCACCAGGACGCCGAGCAGGGCCGCCAGCGCGCAGCACATCACCGTGATGAAGGCGGCGGCCTTCGCGGCGAGCGTCCCGGACCACTGGGGGAGTACAGGTCTCATCCGCCACTCGCCGAGGGGGAACCGGGCGCGGAGAGGGACGGGGGGCCGGGTGCGGAGACGGACGGGGAGGCGGTGGGGGAGGCCGACGGGTGCCGGGAGTGCTTGCGCGGGGCGGTGCGCAGCATCTCGTCATGGGTGAGGAGCATGGCCCGCTGATCCCGGTCCCAGGTCCACTGCAGGCGGTACTCGTAGCCCGCGACCTCCGACGGAGAGCGGATGACCAGGGACCGCCCGGCCAGCTCCACACCGCTCAGCGCGTCCTCCCACGCCATCACCTGCACGAGCCGGTGCTTCTCGACGGTGTAGACGCGGACCGCGGTCGTCTTGCCGGGCAGCAGCGGGAAGCCCAGCGTCAGGTCGTCGTGCCCGTCGCCGGTCAGATCCCGGTAGTACGGCCGGAGCACCGGGCACTTCCCGTGCCCCGGGCCCTTCGCGCAGTCGGCCATCCGGCGCTCCGTGCCGCGGTAGGGCGCGTTGTCGCCGTCGTAGTCGCCCGGGGTCCGGGCGATCTCGGCCCGGACGATCTCGACCGGGTCCACCCGGCGGATGTCGTCGCCGGGGACCTTCACCCCCTTGACCACCTCGGTGTTCACCTCGCCGATCTCGAAGGCCGGGCTCGCCGCCGGGGTGAGCTCCGGCCAGAGCCGGGCCGGCCTCTGTGCCGTCGGGGTCGCCCCCGCGCCCTCCAGCCCGCCGGCGTCCCCGCAGGCCACGGCGGCGGCCAGCAGGAGGGCGACGACGGCGAGGCGACGGGCGGCCTGTCCGGGGCGGCTGCGGGGCACTGCACTCCTGACGGTTCGTGGGCGATCACACGGGCGGACGCGACCGTCGGCCGCGTACACCTTATTCGCAGGGAAGTCCCATTTGCGCGAGAGGGCAGCCGGATGCGTGCAGCCGGACGGGTGCGGCCGGATGCGCGCAGCCATCCGTGCGGTCGTACGCAGTCGGCCGTACGCGGGCGACCGTACGCGTACGGCCGCAGCCTGCTGTCTACTCGGTGAGCTCCTCCAGCAGCCGTGCCGTGGCCAGTCCGGCCCGCAGGTACTCGACGAACAGGTCGTTGTGGAGCGCCCAGGGGGAGCGGCGGGCCCGGATCAGCCGGATCGCAGCCTCGGCGGAGCTGCCCTGACGCATCAGGGCGTGCGCGACCACGAGACCGGAGCGGTTGTACCCGTGGTAGCAGCGGACGAGGACCCGGCGGCCCTCATCCATCGCCTCGCACGCGGCCTCGGCCAGCCGGATCACCCCGGCGAGCTGCGTCCCGTCCAGCGGCCCGTCGGGGATGGGCCACACATGGTGCCGGACACCGGGATCGGGCCCGTGCCCCGGCAGCCGCAGCAGCGTCTGCACGAGATCGAACTCGTTCCGTACGACGGCGAACTCCAGGTGACCCAAGGCCCCCGTGTACTCGTGACCGCCCATCCAGAGCCCGGGGACGACCTCGCTCCACGGACTCTCCGGAGCGGGCACGTCGGGTTTACTGCGGGTACGCAACGGCGCCTCCCCACCATCACCGCCCGAGGGTCCGCGGGCAGGCCCAACTACTCTCAAAGGTAACCGGGTTCTTGCCCCCGCCGCACCCCGCCTGTTCCCATGGACTGGGGTGATGGTGCATGAACGGACTGCGCGTCATACCGACCTGGCGGCACGGCCGGGAGCGGCTGTACGTCTGCCTCCCGGACGGCAGGAACATCGCCTGGTACGACCGTGAGACGGCCCGGGTGAACCTGCTCGGCGAGGACCGCGAGGACGACGTCCTGAGGGCCCTCGGGCCCTTCGTCACCGGCCCCGTGACGGTGGGGCCGCCCCCGGTGCCGACCCCCGCCGAACTGGCCCGCCTCACCCTCCACCCGGACGACGACCTGGCCCCCAACCGCCCCGGCGAGGCCCTCATCGTCGCCCTCGAGGGCGACCCCGGCCCCACCCGTCGGCTGCGCCCCGACCCACGCCGCAGGGCCCTGACGGCCGAGCAGACCGTCGGGGACGCCCTGGACCGCCTCGACGGCGCCGGCTGGCACGCCCTGCACTCCGTGCCGCTCCCCGGCGGCGACCGCATCCACCACCTGCTGATCGGCCCCGGCGGCCTCTACGCCGTCCACACCCTGCACGCCCGCAAGCAGCGCGTCCGGATCACCGACCCCATGATCATCCTGGGCCGCCGCGACCCCCACCCTCTCCTCCGCCGCCTGCGCACCGACGCGGACCGCGTCTCCCACGCCCTGACGGCGGAGGTCCGCCCGGTTCTCGCCCTGGTGGACCCGGCGGCGCTGTCGATCCCGACCGCCCCCCGCGGGGTGCACGTCCTGACGGCCCCGGAGATGGAAGGCCTGTCCCGACGGGGCGGAGTCCTGAAACCGGCAGACGTGGAGGCCCTGCACGCGATGGCCCGCGACAGGAACACGTGGGCGCAGGTGTGAGGGGTGCGACCAGGGCCGGCCGGGCGGGTCGAGGACGCCCGGGGGCCGGAGCGGACCGAACGGGTACCGGCCGGCCGTGCCCTGACACCGAGCGCGCTCGCGGGTCAGCGCGACTGCCCGCCGGCTGAGCGGCTCCCGAGCACGTCGACCGCCCGTTCGTGCGGGGCCGTACGGTCCGGTGACGGGTGGATGGCCCGGGTCGGCGCGGGTGGACCCGGCGTCCGGCTACGGCAGCGTCCTCACCTCGTCCGCGTCGAGGGCCGGAAGAGTGGGCGGGTGGCCGTGGCCTTGCCGCCGTGGAAGCCGTCCGGTCCGGTGGCGGATGGGTGGCCGGGGCCGGTCGTGGCCGCACCCCGTACCGCAGGCGGCCGGTCGTCCGGCTACGGCAACGTCCCGGCACCGGCCGCGTCCAGCAGCGGAGCGAGCAGGTCCCCGTGGTCCCGGATCCTCGGGGCGATGTCGACCGCGTGGAAGTCCAGCCGGCCAGGCACGCGGCACTCCTCGATCTCCTCCCAGGTCACCGGGGCCGAGACGGTCGGCTCCGGGCGGGCCCGGAGGGTGTAGGGGGCGGCCGTCGTCTTGCGGGCGGCGTTCTGGCTCCAGTCGACGAAGACCTTCCCCGGGCGCAGGCTCCTGGTCATCCGGTGCAGCGCGAGCCGGGGCATGTCCTTCTCCGCTTCGACGGCGAGTGCCCTGGCGTACTCGGACACCCGCTCGGAGGACGCCCCGCGCACGGCGGCGAGCAGATGCAGCCCCTTCGAGCCGGAGGTCTTGGCGCAGGCCTCGATGCCGTCGCGCGCGAGCCGTTCCCGCAGCCACAGCGCTACCTCGCAGCACTGCACGATGCTCGCCGGCGCCCCCGGATCGAGGTCGAACACGATCCGGTCGGCCTCGTCCGGCGTGTCCACGAGCCACTGGTGGGTGTGGAACTCGGCCACGAGGTTCGCCGACCACATCAGGCTCGGCAGATCCTGCACCAGGACCATCCGCGAGGGCCCCTCGACCCGTGGCACCTCGGCGGTGGTGACCCACTCGGGCGTACCCGGCGGCACGTTCTTGGTGAAGAACACCTGCCCGTCCGGCCCGTCCGGATACCGCAGGAAGGACACCGCCCGATCACGCAGATGGGGCAGCAGGACCTCGGCGACCGTCGCGTAGTAGTGCAGCAGCTCGCCCTTGGTGAAGCCGGTGGCGGGATACAGCACCTTCTCCAGATTGCTGAGAGCGAGCCGTCGCCCCTCCACCTCCGTGATAGGCGCCATACGATAAGAATCCCACGCAAACCATGACGAACACTCCCGAGCGTGACCGGAAGGGTGCTGCACGTGAGATCCATATGGAACGGCGCCATCTCGTTCGGCCTGGTCAGCATCCCGATCAAGCTGGTGAACGCCACCGAGAGCCACTCGATCTCCTTCCGCCAGATCCACACCGAGGACGGCGGCCGCATCCGCTACCGCAAATTCTGTGAACTCGAGGACCGCGAGGTCACCCAGGGGGAGATCGGCAAGGGCTACGAGGACGCGGACGGCACGATCATCCCGATCACCGAGGAGGACCTGTCCAGCCTGCCGCTCCCGACGGCCAAGACGATCGAGATCGTCGCCTTCGTCCCGGCCGACCGGATCGACCCGCTCCAGATGGACGCCGCGTACTACCTCCAGGCGAGCGGTGCCCCGGCGGCGAAGCCGTACACCCTGCTGCGCGAGGCACTGAAACGCAGCAACAAGGTGGCGATCGCCAAGTTCGCCCTGCGGGGACGGGAGCGCCTGGGCATGCTCAGGGTCGTCGGCGAGGCCATCGCCATGCACGGCCTGCTGTGGCCGGACGAGGTCCGCGCCCCCGAGGGCCTGGCCCCCGACACCGACGTCACCGTCCGCGACCAGGAACTGGACCTGGCGGACGCGCTGATGGACACCCTGGGCGAGGTCGACCTGGAGGACCTGCACGACGAGTACCGCGAGGCCGTGGAGGAGGTCATCGCCGCGAAGGCCGCCGGCGAGGCCCCGCGCCAGGCGCCGGAACCGGCCACCGGCGGCAAGGTCCTGGACCTGATGGCGGCCCTGGAGAGCAGCGTCCGCGCGGCCCGCGAGTCCCGGGGCGAGGAGGCCGAGCACGCCGAGGTGAAGTCACTCCCGCAGCGCAAGACGGCCCGGGCGGCACCCAAGCAGACCGGCGGCAAGAAGTCGACGTCGACCGCGAAGAAGACGGCTGCCAAGAAGACCGCGGCGGCGAAGAAGTCGACGGCCAAGTCGGGCCAGGGGACGACCAAGAAGACGGCGTCGAAGGGCGCCGCGAAGAAGACGGCCGCGAAGAAGTCGGCATCCCGCAAGCGCTCGGCCTGACCCCCCTCGGCCACAGGCCCCGGCATCCGGGGGAGACCGGAGGGTACCGGCACTCCGGGCAGCCTGCGGATCACCACGATTCCGGGCGGTGGCACTTTGGGCAGCCTGCGGATCACCACGATTCCGGGCGGTGGCACTTTGGGCAGCCTGCGGA
>NZ_JBHVCP010000052.1:0-9507 GCF_042803315.1 Streptomyces sp. NPDC057424 | reverse complement strand
ATCACCACGATTCCGGGCGGTGGCACTCTGGGCAGCCCGCGGACCATCACGACCTCGGGCGGTGGCGCCCTTCGCAGCCCGCGGACCATCACACCCGCCACAGGCGACGCGGTCGGCATCCACTTCACCGGCAACGCGACGGTGCTGCTGCCGTACGGCCCCGCCGCGACGCGATCGTCCTGTCTCACCCGCGCCGCGACCACGGGGGCCGCGCGGGTGAGACAGCACCTGGACCACACGGCGTCGATCCTGACCGCACCGCACCGCACCGCACCGCACCCCACCGCACCGCACGCGGCCCGCGGCCTCGCCGTGCGGTGGAATCCGTGCACGGCTCTGAGGCCGCTGGCCGCGGGCCGCGTGCGCTGCGGGGACCGCACGGTGATGCGTTCGTTCACCGCCGGCCCCCTCCGGTCCGGGGGCGCCCCGGAGGTCCGGTTGAGTCAGCCCTTCAACCGCCCCGGATCAGGCCACCCGCCTGCTCTCCTGCCCGGACTCTTCCTCCTCCTCGTCCGGCAGATGGACGTCGTCGACGGAGATGTTGACCTCCACGACCTCCAGGCCGGTCATCCGCTCCACGGCGTTGATGACGTTGGTCCGGACGTCCGCCGCGGTGTCGGCGATGGCGGCGCCGTACTCGACGACCAGATCGAGATCAACGGCGGCCTGGCGCTCGCCGACCTCCACCTTCACGCCCTGGGTGACCCCACTGCCCCCACCCGGAACCCGCTGACGAACAGCCCCGAAGGCCCTGGACATTCCTCCGCCGAGGTTGTACACCTCGGGAATCTCCCGGGCCGCCATGCCCGCGATCTTCGCGACGACCGTGTCCGCGATGGCGGTGCTTCCGCGGGTGCCGGGAGCACCCTTGCCGTCCTGCGATGCATTCTTGCGCTGAGTGGTCTCCGTCATGACCGCCACCTCGATGATCGGTGAGGGAATGAGCAGCATCGTTCCCCTCCACGGTAGAACAAAGGGGCGTATGGGGCGAAAGTGGTGATTCGTCGTTCCCTGAGCGCTCCACCCCTCCTGGGTGAGGTCTCCTCGTCCCGCGGCCACCCCTCCACCGGGCGGCAGGGGAACAAGGCAGTCGGCCTGACCACCACGCACCCGGACGGCGCCCGTACGTCCCAGCGGAATGAGCCACCGGCCTGACCGTCTTCGCGGCCTCCCAGCGGGGCGCCCACCGGCAGAAGAGGTCGGAGGTCAGCCTCACTGATCCCCGCCCGCCATGACCGGAGAGCGGCCGAGGCCAGAGACCGCGACGCTCGTGGCCCTCGCGGGAGATTGGCGCAAACGGCCGTGGCTTCGGATCAGGAGGTGGTCCGTCCCTCGGCCCGGGGATGGACAGGGTCGGTGATGGCGACCAGGAGCTGCGATGCCTGGGTGATGTTGTCGGCGCGGACCGCTCGGGCCATCGCGGTGCGTGCGGCCGCGGGTGTGGCGTCCGGGGGGATCAGCAGCAGCGCGAAGTGGTCGTTGTGGCCGCGGGTGATGAGGACGGTGTCGTCTCCGACCGGGTCGGAGTCGAGGTGTACGACGCGGTCGTCGATGACCAGGCGGGTCGGAAGGCCGTTCCAGGCGGAGGCGTCGAGTCCGACGCGCGTGATGGGGCCGAGGTGCTCGGTGAGGGCCTTGACCAGGGCGGGCAGCTCCGTCGTGATGTCCCTGGAACGCGGCCACCACGCGCCGTCGAGAATCCCCGTCCGGGACGGTGTGGTCTCCAGCCGCACCAGGGCCGTGCCCTGTCTCACCGCATGATGGAGTCCGACCGGCAGAAGCAGCGGGGCAGGGTCGGAATCTTCGGAGTCAGCCATCGTGGTCTGCCCCTCTCGGAGTTACGGCCGCTTGCTCCGGGCAGCACCGCGCGACGCGAGCCTTGCCCGGCATGCTGCCGTCGTGGTTTCACGGTACTCCCGGGAGCTTGTGCGCCGCCGCCCCTCTTGGCTGCCACCGGTGCGCCGTACGCCCGAAAGTGCCTGGTGACGAAACGGTTCGGGGCCCTCGTGCAGGAGTAGAGTCGAAGGACCGGGAGCATTTCGAGCCCCAGCTTCCACGCAGGTGCCGTTCCCGGCGATCACCGAACACCGGGCTGCCGACGGGCAGCCCGGGGGCAGGTCCGCGCCATGACCACGATCCTCGGCCGCACCATGCTGGACGACCGCGCCCCAGGGCTTCCGGTGCGTCTGTCCCTGACATCGAAGACCACACTGGCAGGCCAGCTCGACGGCGCGTGGTGGCCCTACAGCCGCGACCTGACCGCCGAGCTACCGCCGCTGGTGGCGGCCCTCGACGAGCCCTGGGGTCACATCACCCGCGTCACCGTGAACCCCAGCCGCTGGCCCGTCATCCCTCACGAGGTCGCTGTGGACGGCCGCAGCGTGCACGTCGGATGGTTCACGGAACAGGATGCGGACAAACTGATCCTGCTCTCCTACACCGTCGGCCGCTGGGACCTCCTGGTGATCCCGCCGACGACCGACCCCGCCGCCGCGGCCCGGCTGATGGCCGCAGCAACGATCCCCGGGAGCGTCCTGAAGGCGGGTGTCCTGATGGCCAACGAGGCCGCCATCGGACGCAGCGTGCGGGACAGCCGGAAACGGGAAGACACCTGGGAGGACGAGGGCGGGGCGTGTATGTCGCCCTACGGGCGCCCGATCGGGCGGCGCGTCATGCAAGAGCCGATGCCCGGGAACATCCAGAGGTGACAGACATGGAGACCATCGTCCTCATCGCGGCGTTCCTCATCGCCATCGCCCTGGGCATGCGCCTGATCCATCTCCTCAACGCCCAGCACGACGCACGCATCGCCGCCCACCACTACAGCGACGCCCTGCCCGGCGTCGGCAGGCGCAGCCGCAAGCACCACAGGCCGTCGTCCATGCCCACCGCCCCGGCCGCCCACCCGGACACCGCCCGGCCCAACGGGATTTCCCCCACCGGTGCCCCGCCTCCAGCCGAAGGGACCACACCCCCCTTGAGAACGATCGAGACCGACGCCGAGACCCTGCCGCCGAGTGGACAGGCGGAAGTCCGCATCGTCGCGGCTTCCCCGGAAACCGCCCGTGCGGTCGCCGAGGTCCTGCGCCATTGCTTCGCCGGCACCGAGCAGCGCAGCTACCCGGCCCCGGGCGGCGGCACCCGGCTCCATCTCACGGTCGACACCGAGACCGCTGCCGGACCCGCCCGTTCCTGGCTGACCAGCAGCAGAACGCCCGCCGGCAGCCGCACCGAAGCCCACGCCGACGAGATCTGAGGCGGCCTCGGCCCGCCTGAGAGGAGCACGCCGGCTCTGGCTGGGACGTTGCGACCGAAGCGGCCGACCTCCTGCCTGGTGACACCCCTGGAGGCAGACAAGGACGCGGGTATGGCGGACAGTGAACGGCGTGACAGCAGGGTGGTGGACCGGTCGGAAGGCTTCGGCGAACGGCTGCTGGGCGTCCTGCTGGACCGTGCGCACGAGATGCCGCCGCAGCTGATCGCGCCGCTGATCGCGGAGGAGGTCAGCAGAGTCGGTGGCCGGGACGTCTCGATCCTCTTGCAGGACTACGGGCAGCAACACCTGGTGTCCCTGCCCGGCACGCGGCTGGTCGTCGGCGAGCCAGAGCCGATCGATGACTCCCACGCCGGCATCGCCTTCCTGCGTGCCACCCCGGTCGAGGTGCCGCAGGCCGGCGGCGTCCGGATGTTCCTGCCGTTGCTGGACGGCAGCGACCAGGTGGGGGTGATGGCGCTGACCCTGAGTACCGTCGATGACGACGACCGGCGTCTGTTGCGCAGACTCGCCGGCCTGGTCGCCGACATGCTGGTCACCAAGCACAGCTACACCGACCAGTTCTTCCTCGCCCGGCGCCTGGAACCGATGAGCGTGGCCGCCGAGATCCAGTGGTCCCTGATGCCGCCGCTGGCCATGGCCGTGCCGCAGGTCGCGGTGGCCGGCATCCTGGAGCCCGCCTACAACGTCGCCGGGGACAGCTTCGACTACGCGCTCAACGGCGACATCCTGCACCTCGCTGTCATCGACGCGATGGGCCACGGCCTGGACGCCGCCACGATGGCAACCGTCGCCATCGGCGCCTACCGGCACGCCCGGCGCGCCGACATCAGCCTGTCCGAGAGGTACGCGTTCATGGACCGGGCCATCGCCGAGCAGTTCGGCCCCGACCACTTCGTCACCGCGCAGATGATGCACCTGGACATCACCACGGGCCGGCTGCGATGGGTCAACGCGGGCCATCCCGCACCGCTGCTCATCCGCAACCACAGGGTCGTCCGGCGACTTCACGGCCCCACCACCCTGCCGGTCGGCTTCGGGGGCGAACAGCCCCGGATCAGCGAGCTCAGGCTGCAGCGCGGCGACCGTGTGCTGTGCTTCACCGACGGGGTGATCGAGGAACACGATGCCGGCGGCGAGCAGTTCGGCGAGGAACAGCTCATCGACTGCGTCAACCGCATCCAGCAGACCGAAGAGGGAGTACGGGCGATGGTGCGCTCCTTGTCCCACACCCTGAAACAGCGACGCGGAGGAAGCACCAGCGACGACGCGACGCTCTTCCTGATCGAGTGGCGCGGCGGAGCCGCCGACCACCTCGCAGCCATGGATTGAACCGGCACCGCCACCCAGGGGGCACGAGCCAGCACCACACCCGCGCCCACCATTCCCACCTGGGCGTATGCGCCGTCGTCCTTGTCGCTGAAATCTCCTGTCGAGGCGGCGAGGACCATGAGCGCGCCGATCATGAGTGGGGCGACGGGCACCGTCATCCATACCAGCGACTTTCCGGACAGGAACACGAGGCAGCGGCGCCCGTCCAGCGGAACGGTCTCTTTCCAGGGCTGCCCGTGCGGTTCGGCCGCGTAGCATCACGCGCACCAACGCCACGGCGGCAACGCCTGTGGCGAGCAACGAGACTGTCACCAGTGTGACGGCCACCGGGAGATCCGCCCCTTCGGGATCATCCCGGCCGCGGTACCAGCCGATCCCGGCCGATGCCACGAGCCGGCCTCCCGCGATTGCGGCTGTGGCCAGTCCGGTCCACAGCATGTCGCGCATCGCCACACTGCGTCGGGAGAGGATGTCGATGGCTGCCGCACGATCGGACAGGAGTTTGGCGCGGTCGAACCATGCCAGGGTCTGTGGGTCCGGCGGAAGCTTCAGCGTGCCTCCGGGCTTCATGACGACGCACCGTCCTCGGCGGCATCCGGGGAGAAGACCGCGCCTTGTGATCTTTGGGAGATGTCATGGGTTTGCTTGCGGTCCTCGATGAAGCTGTGGCCACTCTCAAGGCTCCTCTGGGCGAGGACGACCGGGCGCAGGACCGGACCGATGATCTCCGAAGAGAGCTGCAGGCAGAGATCTCGATCAATCGCTCTCTATGGGGGAGCCCCGGACCACCAGCGTCCACGAGCGGTCCGGGGCTTCCGTCGTCGTACGCGGCTACTGGACGTCGTTCGAGGCCAGACCGATGAAGCGTTCCAAGACCTCTTTGGCCTCGTTGCCGTTGGCGCGTATGTCTCTTGGCTTCGTTCACTTCAAGCGGCAGCGTTTGTTCAGCAGTCTGGGCGGCAGTTCGTGATCGACTGGCTCGCTGATGTTCACGAGAAATGAAGGCAGTCTGATGTCCGAGCATCCGGGATGATCGCGGGAGGAGTTCGGATCTGCGAGGGAAGGAACGGCGCGATGGCGATCAGTGGGCTGAGCCAGGAGAGGACGGCACGCCTTGAAGTGCTCGTCGACGAGTGCCGGCCGCTGTTGGCAGGGGACGGCGGGATGGCTGCCGTGCAGCGGCTGCTGAGCGAGCGCCGGGTCGAGGTGCTTGATGCGGTGGTGATCACGCGTGAACTGCTGGGGGCGGGTCCCACGTCGCTCGCGGAGGCGAAGACCGTCGTTCTGACGAGCCCAGGCAGAGGTCGTGAGCTGACGGTGCACGAGCAGTTCATGGACGGCTTGGAGCAGGGCGGTGCCATCGGCCAGTGACAACCGGCTGGTCGGCGCCCCGCCACCCGGGAAGGTGGCGGGTTGCAGGAAAGCTGTCAGTGAACCGCTCCGGGATCGGTGGAGGCTCTATGCGTTGACTCCAGCCGCCGGTTGGGGCTGGTGTTGAGCGTAGTAGTTGGTCTCGTGCTCGTGGGGCGGGATGTTGCCGATCGCGGTGTGAAGGCGCTGGTTGTTGAACCAGTCGGTCCATTCCGCGGTGGCCAGTTCAACGTCCGCCAGGCCGTGCCAGGGCTTGCTGGGCTTGATCAACTCCGTCTTGTAGAGGCCGATCTGGGATTCCATGAGCGAGTTGTCCAGGGCGTCGCCGAGGGTGCCGATCGAGGCGTCGATGCCGGCGTCGATAAGGTGCGCGGTGAACGCGAAAGATGTGTACTGACTGCCCTCATCGGATGGTGAACCAGTCCCGGCCCAGCGGGAGTTCCAGCCCGATCGCGCCGCCATAGGGCCATGTCGGCGGCGTCGAGGACGAGCTTGGCCCGTTTGCTGGTGGCGGCGGACCAGCCCACGATCGCCCGCGAGAACACGTCCACGACGAACGCCACGTAGACGACCCCGGACCAGGTGGCGACATAGGTGAAGTCAGCCACCCACCGCTCGTTCGGACTGGACGCGGTGCAGTCGCGCCTGAGCAGGTCCGCGGCCCGCCCCTGGCCGTCGTCGCGGATGGTGGTGCGGATCTTCTTCCCGCGTCGGGCGCCCTCCAGGCCGAGGTCGCGCATCAGCCGGGCGACGGTGCAGCGTGCCGCCGGTATGCCTTCGCGGTGCAGTTGCCGCCACACCTTCCGGACCCCGTAGACGCTGAAGTTGTCCGTGTGGACGCGGCTGATGTGCGTCTTGAGTTCCGCGTCGCGGACCGCCGGGGTGCTGGGGGTGCGGTTCTTCGCCGCGTAGTAGGTGCTCGTTGCGATCTTGAGTCCGTGGCTGGTCAGGACACGGCAGATCGGCTCGACTCCGAACACCTGGCGGTGTGCGTCGATGAACGCTACGAGCGTTTCGACGGCCGGTCGAGCTCGGCCGCGAAGAAAGCCGACGCCGCCTTCAAGATCTCGTTGGCCCGTCGCAGCTCGGCGTTCTCGGCCCGCAGCCGCTTGATCTCCGCAGCGTCCTCGGACGTGACGCCGGGCCGCTGGCCGGCGTCGACTTCGGCCTTGCGGACCCAGGTCCGCACCGTCTCAGCCGCACCGATCCCCAGCTTGGCTGCGACTGCCTTCATCGCGGCCCACTCGGTTGGGTAGTTGGGACGGATCTCCGCGACCATGCGCACCGCGCGCTCACGAAGCTCGGCAGGGTAGGGGGACGGACGCGCCATGACTCGATCCTCTCAGGGAATCGAGCCTCCATCAGACCCGGAGCGGTTCAGTTCAGAGCCGTCGCCACCGCTATGACAAGCGCGGATACATCTACTTGGGCACCATCAACGCCGCCGCTGTCCTCATCTGGCTCCGATCATGACCGGAGAAGCAGGCGCTATCTGATCACATATGTCTGCTGTCTGGGAGGCCGTGCAACCTCTCCGCGACCCCGGCGGGACAGCGGCGAGTTCGCTGCCCCAGCCTGGGTGCGCGGTGGTGGTCATCGGTTTGCAGGTCGTGCTCAGACCAGGGTGGATATGCAGAACGGGTGGCCTGCGGGGTCCAGCAGGACCCGCCACCGGTCGGGGTCCGGCTGGAACTCGGGCTTGACGGCCCCCAGGGCCAGCAGCCGGGCCTGCGCAGCCTCCAAGTCATCGACGCCCAGTTCGATGTGGGCCTGCTTTTCCTGGGAAGTAGCCGGCCAGGTGGGACGGCGGTAGTCGGCCAGCCGGTTGAACCCGAGTCCGGCCGCGCCTTCCTGGCCGAGGAGGACGAAGTCGTCGGTGGAGAAGACGACGGGCAGACCGAGGACCTCGCCGTAGAAGCGGGCCAGTTCGGCGGGGTCCGGGCAGTCGAAGGTGACGGCCGAGTAGCGGAACGTGGGTGTGGAGGTGTTTTCCGTGGTCATGAAGGGGACCCTAGGCCGGGACCAGGACAGATTCGGTCCAGGTCATGTGGAACACTCGGGAACGTGATCAGCGCATCCGCCCGCCTGCTGCGACTGGTCTCCTTGCTTGCCGCCAGGCCGTCGTGGACCTGCGGCGAGCTGGCCGACCGGATGGCGGTCACCGACCGCACGGTGCGGCGGGACATCGCCAAGCTCCGGGAACTCGGCTACGCCATCGAGTCCGATCCGGGACCATGGGGCGGTTACCGTCTACGCGCCGGAGCCCGGACGCCGCCGCTGATCCTTGATGACGGAGAAGCACTTGCCGTTGCTGTCGGACTGCGCGAGGCCGCGCTCAGCGGTGCTCTCGGCAGCGACCAGGCCGCGCTGTCGGCGCTGCTGAAACTGCAGCAGGTTCTGCCCCAGCGCATCGCGGACCGGCTGACCGAGATGGATGACGCCTTCGTACACACCCCCAGACCCGACGAGCCGCAGATTACGCCCGGCATGCTGCTGGAACTGGCCGCCGCGTGCCGCCGAGGCGAGCGTGCCCAACTGTCGTACCGCGACTGGGAAGGAAAAGCCACGGTCCGGGACATCGACCCGTACCGCCTCGTTCACACCGGACGCCGCTGGTACTTCGTCGCCCGGGACGTGACGCGGGACCAATGGCGAACCTTCCGGGCCGACAGGGTCGACCGACTGCAGCCAACCGGGCACGCGGTGGAACTCATCGACCCACCCGACCCGGCGCTGCTCGTCTCCCGCTCCGTCGCTACCGGCCCCTACCCTCTCTCTGCCACGATCCGTCTCCCGGTGTCCATGAACCAAGCCCTGCGGCTGATTCCTACGACGGTCGGCACCCACCGTCCCGAAAGCCCCGACACCACGATCGTCGACGTCGGCGGTCCCGACGCGGACGGGCTCGCCAGGTACCTCCTCAGCCTGGCCACACCCCTGAGAGTCCTCTCACCGGACGCTGTCCGGCAGGCCCTGCTACGCCGTACCCAGGAACTCTTCGAGGACAACGCGAACGGTCAGTCCCGGTAGAGCGACGTTGCGCAGGAACGAGCTGTGGCCCAATGACCAGGACCAGGCGCTACTGATCGGAGAGATACTGCCTAGCACGGAGCCCCTGTGTACGGCACTGTGTCCCCGACTGGTTGAGCCAGGCTAGGGGGAATTGGCGTTGTGGGAGCAGTTGCCAGCTTTGCTGGGTGTTGTAGTTGGAGCCGCGAGTTCCTACGTGGCGACGAACATCACGGAGCGGAGCCGGTGGCGACGAGGCAGAGCTGAGCGGTGGGATGAAAAGAGGCTGGACGCGTATGCGTCCTACGCCAACACCTTGAAGCAGCAGCTGAGCGTTGCACAGCGCATGGGTGCGGCAAGAGGGTTTCCGCATGCAGTGGACCCGCTGGATCCCGAACAGGGCATGACGCAGCTCGCCGAGAATGAAGTACGGCGTGCAGCCGAGTGGGAACCTCAGTCGTCCGCTACTAAGACGTCGTCTCATTTGGAGTGCTGGGTAATCTGCACCGTGTGGTGATGGT